>JAURZP010000071.1 GCA_030653335.1 Methanoregula sp.
AACGGGCCCGGTCCTCTTCTTCCCAGTGATTCTTTTCGCCATCAACGGACTTTAGTGCAGCCTCATCCTTCCCGCGGCACGGTTCGTTTGTGGCCGTGCGACAGAACGCTGTCCGCACCGGGGACTTTAAAGGTTTCACTGCACATTTCGTCTCTGAATACCCGTCCCAGTCCCCGTTGACCGGAAACCCGGCCTTTGCAAGAGGGAGATCCCACGTAGCGTCCACCAGAACCCAGCTGCATCCAATCTGGACACGGCAGGCGAGATGGTATGCAACCGGAAGCGTTGCGGCAAGTTTCCGTAGCAGCGGTGGATATTTAAGATCTGGATCGTTCCAGAGGAACGGAAACGTTGCATATACTACATTGAGGTTCAGTTTCCGGAACATCTCTGCGAGCAGGTAGTGCTTAGCGCCACAGGATCCTTTCCCTGCCACGAGTATCTGTTCCTGCGGGTTTTTTGAATTGTTCACAGGAACGACAAGCGAGTAAGGGATGTCGCGGACATGAGAGAAGATCGAGCACATACTCTTTCGGTTATCAAGACCATGCGTCCATTCATGAAATGCCGACATGACCCTGGGGGAAAGTGGCTGGGCACAGTTCACAATACTACTCCTCTCCACCGCTCTGCACATCAAGCTTTACAAAAAAAGTCGGCAAGACTGTGCAAAAGATTGGCTTTTGGTATCCACGAAATAAAAAAAACGTGGTGGATTTTAAAGTGATCGCGAGAAACTCCCCCGTAGGGAAAAAAGTTTGCAGTCCCGCCATCCGGATTACTCCGGACAGCAGGTGACCGCGTGCAAAAAATATGGATGAAGATTATGCGTTCTTCATCTTGGCTTTTGCTACAAAGCCGTCTTTACCAATGTAATACATGTGGCCTTTTTCTTTTGCAATCTTTTCAGTACCGACTTTCTTCTTCTTGCCGGTCTTGTTGTGCTTCATCGGGGCTGCCCAGACGTACCCATCCTTACCGATGAAGTACAGGTAACCCTTTTCGCGATTAATTTTTTCCTTTCCAATTTTGGTTCCCATTTAAACACCTCAAAACCACAATTGGGTTTTGATAATGAAAGGTGCCGCCTGATAATATAAAAGGTTTCCGTCGGAGCCCGTCGAAGTCTGGATTTTTGCCATATATTTACGCGTATTTTTGACATTGAGGCGCACTATTCACTCCGTTTAAATAACCCCTTAAAACCGGTTGTTTTGGCCAATTCAAGGCAATAACGGGTAGATTCCAGATCTTCGGCGTAACAAATACGGGATGCCGAAGCGCAGTCAGAGGGGTATATCGGGGGTACCTGACGGCAGGGTGCCGCAGGATTACCTAATATTCATGATGGGGCGAATTCCGGGAGGTGCGGTACGGTCGATCGCAAGTGGTATTGTAAAAACCATCCGCGTGTTGTGTGCTTGTAGTGAATTTGCAGAACTCCTCACACGTTTTCTGTTTTTACGCTCATCATCCCTGCCAGACATTTCAATTCCTGATATTTCCTACTCCTGCCACCGTTACCCAATGATCGCATATGGAGTAATGATGAACGGGACCGTACGGGTCAGGGGAAGGATCTCCCCGTTCTCCGGCGCAATGGTCATAGTGAACTGCTGGTAAGGAGCTGCATGCCCCGCCGGACATACAAGGAGCGTGAACTGTTCGGTATCTTCAAGGAACAGATCCTGATCCGCCCCTTTATTCGGGACAAAGTTTGCCTTATTCGTGATCGTCCAGTTCGGGCAGATCAATACGGGAGTCTGCACAAGGGAGAGCGTTTCCTGATCAGTCCCACTCACCCAGAGCACCGATGCATGACCCATGTCGATATACCCGGTTGTCATCATAAACGGCTGGATCGTCAGTACATAAGCACCCACCATCGCCGGGTTTTGTGTTTTAAACCGGACCGGAACACCGTTTATTGTTCCATCAACTGCAGGATACCCCAACAGGCCCCCGGGATCGGTGATCAGATTGCTCGTCGCCACCACCGTATTAGTAATCATACCCTGTTTTTGTTTTTGCTGCGCACCCACAGGAGGTGTTTTCCCATGTGAGATCTCCCCGTAACCAAGATACCCTGCAATCAATACTGCAACAACCAGCAGTATGACGATTTCAAGTCCTGTCAAAGCATTTTCATTGCTGTGTAATTGCCCCTTGTGTTGTATAATTTTAGTCCCCTCCCAATCAGTGCATCCTTCGGTCAACCAGCCGTTTCGGGCGACCCTTCATTGTATAGAAATCCAGCCCGCGGGGTCCGGTAAAATTGAATTCGATCTGGAATGATCCTTCGTAGTAGTGCTCCGCAATCAATGATTTGTATTTGAGGAACCGGGAAACGAACCGATCTTCTACCAGTATGCGATCAACGCGTGCCGGATCAAAGCACTCAAGGTTCACCCGCAACACCACTTTTTCTGGTACATCCCCATCAGATACAGATGCTTCATATTCACCGGTTATATGTGCCATGCTCTCAGCCTGGAAGACTGCTGCTTCTATGTCAGTCCGGTTAAAGGGATTCCCAAATGCCCAGATCGTTTCTGCCTCCCGCTCTGGATTGACTATCCGCATATGGGTTCTCCCGCACCCGCACTGCTCGCGGGAGAGGACTACTGTTGTATCTTCAGTATCATAATTGATCAGCAGCATCCCGCTCTTCCCGCCAACCGGCAGCAGTGTGGTGAGCACGCCCCTCCCACACTCGCCATCTTTTACAAACGACTTCATCTGGGGATCGTATACATCAAGATGGACAAGATCTTCAGGAACATGAAGACCTGAAAGTTGCGTACATTCGCCGCACATTGTTCCTTCTGTACTGCCGTATGTATTGTATACCGGCACGCCCCACAATTCGGCTAGGTAGGCACGGGACTCAGCAGCAAAACTCTCACCACCTGCAACCAGTTTGTCAATGGAGGTGTCAGAAGTTTTCAATCCCTCGGCAGAAAGACGACGAACAAGCCGTAGCAGTTTGAACACACTTCCGACAATCGCGGTAGGTTTGTAACTTTTCAATATACGGGATTCAAAGGTACATTTGCCAATGGGAATGATTCCCATGCCGATCTTTCGTGCAGCGATAGTCATGGTGTTTGCTCCCACATTCATGCCGTACGAGGCACAGACCACGATCCGGTCCTTCTCAGAAAAACCCTGCGAGACAAAACTTCTCGCATACTTCTCCGCATAACGTTTCCAGTCATCCCATGTGAGGAAAAATCCTTTAGGGGTACCACTCGTACCGCTCGTTTCCTGTATTGAAAACACATTGTTCCAGTCTGTGGACAGGAACTCAAATTCCTTAGTGATTGGGGGCTGGTGTTCCCGTATGGCTCTTCCGGAAATTATCGGCAGGTTCAGCAGATCCTCATGTTCCCGTAGTTCAGCAGGATTGATATTGTTCTCTTTGAACCAGTGCCGGTAAAAGGGAGAGTGTTCAACGGCATAATGGACGGTGTAGCGAACCCGTTCATCGATGAGAGCATCAAGATCGCTACGATTCAAAGTTTCGACTTCCGGAGAAAAGTACGATCCCACAGGCATGAGAAAGAATTATGGCAGGAATGGTTTATAGATTGCGAAGCATCCCCGGATTACCATGTCCCTATCGTTTTTTTTTGAATTGGAACATTGCCAAATCATGATTCTGTCTTTGTGTTCCGCAAGAGAGGGGAGAGTTATATACCGTATACAGGTTGACCGGGAGATTGAGACCCGGCTCTGAATTTATTGTATGTAACAACCCATGTGAAAGAGCATCGCATGTATTTCCATCTCATCCTCACTGACGAATTTAACCTCTGCTGCAGGTACTGCCGGGCCAAGGTATTCGAAGTAATGGAAGAGCGATGATAATACTATGTGGGTGATATCCGGACGGCTGATCCAAAAAATTTCTATCGGATATATGTGGGAGGGGAGTGTACAGGATGTGGGATTTAGATTTATGCGGTGGACGTTACCTGTACTCCAACCCAAATAGAAAAATTTTGATCACTACCCCTATTTTTCCCTCCACCCGATTCTTCCAAATCAAAACCCATTTTTAAAAATCTCGATTTTGCAGCCCAGAAAAGAATAAATAGTATAGTGACCAATTGATCACTATGAGTTGGATTCGCCGGGTCAAAAGAGGGAATCAGTACTATTTGTACGAAGTAACAAGTGTATTGGAAAACGGAAAAGTCAAACAAAAACTTATCCAATACCTGGGTGTTGAAGGAGATGAGTATAAAGTTCCAAAACCCAAGTCGAAGCGAATTATCGCCGACAAAATTTATCCTGAACGCAGTTTAAGAGCGGGCGATGTCACTCTGCTTTGGAAAATCGCTGAAACTCTCGACATTGTAAAAACATTAGACCGTGTTATTATGGGCGTTGAGGACGTGAAAGGCCCCTCTCCGGGAAAATACCTCACAATCTGGGCGATAAATCGGATTTTGGATCCTGAAAGTGCAACACAACTTGAACCATGGGTTCGTACAACTACATTACCAGCCCTTGCAGGAATGGGACCATCTGATTTCACAAAGGATTCGTTCCTGCGGTCCCTGGATTCAATCTGTTCAGAATCGAAGCGAATTCAACACATCATAACCCACATCCCAACTATCGAAGACCAACTCTACCAAAAATGGCGATCTATCCATCCTCTCCCAGTTCAAACTCCTGAAAGAATTGCATTTGACCTCACAGCAATTCCCACTTTTGGAAAAACGTGTACATTAGCCGAACCCGGTCATAAAAGTAGTGAAACCCATCAACTTCAGATCAATATGTCTGTCGTAACCTCAAAATTTGACTCATATCCAATCGCTCATTTTATCCATCCCGGTAGTTTTCATTCTATCACGACGATACCCCATTTGTTAATCCGTCTCAAGGAACTTGAACTCGCCCCAGGTACCATCGTTTGGGATCGGGGTTACACCACACAAGACCAGGTTCATCAGGTTGAGAAAGACAAGTGGAAGATCATATGCGGTGTTCCTCAGAGGGCAAACGAAATAAAAAAAATTATATCAGAAATTGATCCTCCGTTTGAACCTGATTTTTTAGTCCCGTGTAAATGCATGAATATCAGCGCGGTTAAAGTGAATAGACCGATTTTCAATACTAAAGGTTCAGTGGTTGTTTACAAAAATATCGACCGTCAAAAAAATGACTTCAGACAGAGAGTTGTTGAGCTGGCAGAACTCCAAAATGGATTGGTGGAGATGCAGAAATCCTGTAAATATAAGAAACCTGAAGATCTGAAAGAAGCTGTAGATTCGTTGCTAACTGGTAATCAGAAATTTTTCAAAGTGGTAATAAGTTCTGATGGAAATTTACCGAAATTGACATGGGAACTGGATAGGGATGAACTTGCAAATGCAGGACGGAGGGATGGAAAATATTTGCTCTATGCATCTGACCCGAAGTTGACTGCTACTGAAATTGTGCAAGCTTATTTTGAAAGAGCTTTTATCGAGGATGTATTCTATGATTTGAAATCTTTTGAGGAGATTGCCCCGGTTCGGCATCGACTTGAAACGAGAGTACTGGGCATTATGTTTGTATGTACACTGGCGTTAAGGCTGAAGGTTGCGTTAAGAACTATGATGGAAAGTGTGAACCCAGAAAAAAAATTGAGCCCGGAGACTCTTTTGAAAAAATTGCAACGAGTTGAGCAGGTTGACTTTCGTATCGGCGATGAGGTGGATGTACGGTTTGTCAATCTTCAGCAAAAGACAAATGATGTTTTGGATGATATTGGGATGTCGCATCTATTTGAGCGTAAGACTTGTACGACATAGTGATCAACATTGCGCTATTTGGGTCCAATATTACAAAACCCTGGAGCATGACGGAACGAAAAACTGTCTGTGGGACTGTTGAGAACCTCCACTTTGCACTCACAAAAGCAGTTCCCCGCATACGGGCTTATCGAGAAGTAGACGAACACTCTCAACGATTTTATCCATGAAAAGTTCAACGGGAGCGAGATCATCCCGTGATAGTAGCCGGAATCAGCGGTTCGGATCTCATCACTTTTTTTTTGCCGGTTTTGTTTTTTTACCAAGTATTATCCCATAATCAGTCCGGGAAAAACCTCTTATCTGGATTGCACAAATACTAAAATCCATGGCCGAATCCTGGAAAGAGGCAAAAGACTGTGCCAAAAAAGAAGCACTCCCACAGGTCTATCACGACTACGATGCGAATAGTTACGGTGCATGCAATGCCGGAGAGCGGCAGGGCATATTCAAAGGCGGTGTCTTTATCGAGCATCGCTGTCTTTGTATGCCTGCGCACCTGAGCCCTGAAGAGCTCGAGGCAAAAGAGAAGAAATTTTGTTCAGAGAACCCGGACTGGTAAAAAATTACTTTTTTTGTATTTCCTGACGGAACCTGTGCATGAGATCATACATCACCAGCCTGAACTCATCGCCAATCTCTTCCCAGGATTTGGCATCTGAAACCGGTTCTTCCTGCGGGATTGATTTTGTCTCGTGCACGACCGGATTGTCACCATCCTGATCATTTTGTGGCGCCCAGAAAAGCTTGCGCATGATCTCGAAGTAGCCGCTCACCAGTACGACAATAAAAACAACCGGGACGACCATAAAAGATAGTACCCAGACAAACGAGTAGAGGCTTGTTGCTGCTACAGAATCCACCCACTGGAAGATGTGGAGCATGAACGCAATGACAAAGACACTGCCAATCGCCCTGATGATGGGGGCCGGTAGATTGAGTGGGAACGGGAATGCAAAGAATATATCACCAGCCATCAGGATGATTGCAATGAGCAGGAGCAGCCAGATGTTCTCATTGAGAAACAAGACTCCTGCCCGATAGACCGGATTTGAAACATAATAGGTAAGGATGTTTGCCAGCACGACCACAATCAGGAACGTGATAATCCCAATCATCCGTAAGACAAACACCGAGCTTAAGGATTTATTCTGACAGAGCCTCATTTTTCCGGTCGCCAAGATTCTGTAATTGATTGGTCAGGGCGATATAAAAATCCCGCCCGCGTGTTGCCACCATCGTGAAACGTATCAGCAGAGCACACGCTTCATCGATATGCAGGATAGCCGTTCGACCATATGTCTTACTACATCCCGGTATAACAGTTTGAATGTCCGCTATCACCGTGATTTTCGATACAGGTTTTATATTCACTCACGGGACATGACCATTCAATATGCGCTCTTTGCTTCTCCCAGACCAAATGTAAGATAAAATACATTGCTATACAATAAATTACAACAATGCATAAATATGTACAAAGTAGACCATGATCCATGCAGCAGCAAGGAAAAAAAGCAGCTCTTAGTATGGTGATGCCGGTGGACTGGAAAAGGCTATAAAAATGGATGAATTGATACTTAATCTTGGACTGAATGAATACTTGACCGCAGTAAAGAATCAGCCAAAGCCGCTGATCATCCCGCTCTGTGCCGAGCTGCCATTGCCGGATATCTCGCCGCTGGATGTGTACACAAGTACCCGGAACGGATGCGGGTTCCTGCTCGAATCCATGGAGGGGAGCGAAAAGATCGCCCGCTACTCCTATATCGGGATCGATCCCGAGTTCGTAGTCACAATAGGAAAGACCGTGGACGTGAGGGGAAATGAGCACTTTACTACGATTGCAAAAGATCCGGAGGGTGAGACACCGGTCGATAAGATCAAATCAATCCTCTCCAGGTTCTGCTATGTGAACGTAAAAGCACCACGGTTCTTCGGGGGCATGGTGGGCTACTTCGCGTACGACTGCGTGTACTCGCTCTTTGAGAAAGTACGAGAGGGGTACAATGGCAACTTACCATCGGTCGG
Organism: Methanoregula sp.; assembly: GCA_030653335.1. Lineage (GTDB taxonomy): Archaea > Halobacteriota > Methanomicrobia > Methanomicrobiales > Methanospirillaceae > Methanoregula. The sequence goes on from JAURZP010000071.1 coordinate 7,842, forward strand.
GAACCGTGCCAGTGAAGATCATGACGCCAGTTTCATGCTCACCAAGGACTGCATAGTCTTCGATCACGCTGAACAAAAACTCTTCATCTTCTCAAGCCCGTTCCTTACCTACGAATCCGATCTGATACAAGAATATGAAAAGAGCGTTTTGAAGATCCGAACGCTGGGGGATCATATTGCATCCCTTGCATCGGGTAAGAAAACTAGTGAAACGCTGAAGCCGGCACGCGATAAAAAGCCGGAATATATCCCTTCCATATCGCGGGAAGCTTTCGAAGGATCTGTAGAACGGGTAAAGGAACACATTGTTGCAGGGGACATCTTCCAGGCCGTGATCTCGCGCAGATTGGAGTGTGCGGTAAAAAACGATCCGTTCGCGATCTATGCAGCACTCCGGAAGATCAACCCGAGCCCGTACATGTATTATCTCGATTTCGGGGACGAGCAGGTGATTGGCGCAAGTCCGGAGATGCTCGTCCGGGTGGAAAGGCGGCGGGTAACAACCGTGCCAATTGCCGGCACCCGCCCGCGGGGACACGATGCTGATGAAGATGCACAACTCGCTCGGGAGCTTCTAAAAGATCCCAAGGAGCGGGCCGAGCACACGATGCTTGTCGATCTGGCAAGAAACGATATCGGCCGGGTCTGCCGGTTCGGCTCTGTTGAAGTCGGAGAATTCATGGGTATAGAGAAATTCTCCCATGTCCAGCACATTGTATCGACGGTCAATGGCATACTCAGAGACAATCTGGATTGTTATGATGCCTTCAAATCCTGTTTCCCTGCCGGAACAGTATCCGGTGCACCGAAGATCCGTGCAATGCAGATCATCGGCGAGGAAGAGACGCAGAATCGCGGGCTCTATGCCGGGGCTGTTGGGTATATCGGGTTTGACCGGAATCTTGAGTTCGCGATTGCAATCCGTACAGTAATTGTCCGCAACGGGCATGCGTACGTGCAGGTGGGAGCAGGGATTGTCGCTGATTCGGTACCGGCTAATGAATGGAAAGAGACCGAGAGCAAGGCATCGGCGATGCTCCGGGCAATCGAGCAGGCCGGGGTGTCGTCATGAAAGTCCTGATTGTTGACTGCTACGACAGTTTCACCTTCAACTTGTACCAGCAGGTCGGTAAACTCGGGGGAAACCCGGTGGTCATGACCTGCGACACACCGCTTGAACAGCTTGAAAAGTGCGGGTGCGACCGGATTATCCTTTCTCCCGGACCAGGAACACCAGAGGATTCCGGTGTCTGCCTGGAAGTGTTAGAGACGATGAGCAGGACGATTCCCACGTTGGGTGTCTGTCTCGGGCACCAGGCGATCTGCACAGCGTTTGGGGGGGAAGTCATCAGGGCTCAGCACCTGATGCATGGCAAGACCTCAGCAATCCGGCACTACGGGCAGGGCATTTTTACCGGAGTACCCTCGCCATTTACCGCTACACGGTACCACTCGCTGGTTGCCCGTGAAGACTCCCTGCCGGCTGAACTGCAGGTTTCTGCGACAAGCCTCGATGACCATTACGTGATGGGGGTCCGGCATACCCGGTACCCGATCGAAGGGGTCCAGTTCCACCCGGAGAGTATCCTTTCGCAGGAAGGCGACCGGATCATCAAGAATTTCCTTGACGGAACAGGAGGGGCATCATGATAGTGAAAGAGATTCTCACAAAACTTGCAGCACGACAGGATCTTACCCCTGCTGAAGCAGCAGGGATGATGAGCAGGATCATGGAAGGGAAGGCCTCGCAGGCGCAGATAGGTGCATTTCTCCTTGCGCTGCATATGAAGGGTGAGACTGCCGCCGAGATCGCTGCCTTTGCCCGGGTGATGCGGGATCATGCAATCACGGTACGACCGGTGACCGGGCGGATGCTCGTCGACACCTGCGGTACCGGAGGAGACGGGGCGCAGACGTTCAACATAAGCACTGCTTCAGCATTTGTTGCTGCCGGGGCCGGATGCCCGGTGGTCAAGCATGGCAACCGGGGTGTGAGCAGCAGGTGTGGTTCGGCAGATGTCCTTGCAGCACTGGGGGTTAATCTTGTACCTGCCCCGGAAGTGCAGGTGCGTATCGTGGAAGAGGTCGGCATCGCCTTCTTCTTTGCCCCGAATTACCACCCGGCCATGAAACATGTCATGACCGCCAGGCAGGAGATTGGGTGCAGGACGATCTTCAACATCCTCGGCCCGCTGGCAAACCCTGCCGGTGCGCAGGCACAGGTGCTTGGCGTCTACAGGCCGGACCTTACGAGTACTCTGGCCGATGTGCTCAGGATGCTGGAACTCTCGCGGGCGATGGTAGTCCATGGTGCCGGTCTTGACGAGATCACCACTACGGGAGATACCGTCATCACTGAGCTCGGTAACGGAGCGATCCAAACATACACAATCGGGTGCGAGACATTCGGTATTGCACCTGCACAGCTTGCAGATCTTGCCGGCGGCGATGCACAGCAGAACGCCCGTATCATCCGCGATATCCTTCGGGGGGATAAAGGCGCAGCACGGGATATCGTGCTCATGAACGCAGGAGCCGCCATTTATGTGGGCGGGCTGGCACGGGATCTGCATGAAGGGATCCGGCTTGCTGCGGTTTCCATAGATTCCGGGAAGGCATCGGCCCGGCTCGATGCGCTGGTGGATGCAACACGGGGTGTGGCATGATCCTCGATGAGATCATTAAGCGTACAGAGAAACGGGTTGCCCTGCTCCCGGCAACGTTTCCGGAAAATAATACCAGATCTCACGCAAGCCTGATAGGGGCGATCCGGGACAGGAACGGCAGGAATGCGGTGATCGCCGAGATCAAATGCGCATCACCCAGCCGTGGCACCATCCGCCGCAACGTGGACATGGCGATGATGGCGGGAGCACTTGCGGGCAGCGGGTGCGTGGCACTCTCGGTGTTGACCGAGCCGTATTTCTTCGGGGGCACGGGACAGGATATCGCCCGGGTGAAATCCGCAGTCAGCATTCCGGTCCTCAGGAAGGACTTCATCATCGACGAACAGCAGATCGCAGAGACACGGGCACTCGGGGCTGACGCGGTGCTCCTGATTGCTGCGGTGCTCAAAGAGCGCCTGCCGGTCTTTGTTGATCTCGCACAGGAGTACGGTCTTGATCCGCTTGTCGAGGTTCACAATGCCGAAGAGATAAAAATTGCCCTTGCCACCCGCGCCGAACTGATCGGCATAAACAACCGCAATCTTGCGACTCTCACCATAGACCGCTCCATCACCCGGCTTCTCTCGGGAAGTGTCCGGTCCGCAGGAAGAACGATTGTATCAGAAAGTGGTATGCGCTCAGCCGATGATATCCGTGAGATGAAACCCTACTGCGATGCGTTCCTGATCGGTTCATCGATCATGATGCACGAACGCCCGGAAAAGAAACTTGAGGAGTTCGTATGCGCATAAAGTGCTGCGGGATCACGAGGCCGGAGGATGCACGGTACGCAGAAGCATGCGGTGCCGATGCGACAGGTGTCGTGGTGTTTTCACCGACTTCAAAACGGTCAGTAACACCGGAACGGGCCCGGGAAATTTTTGATGCGGTCGGTCCGTTTACCACCACCGTTGCGGTGAGCCACACCACGTCCCCGGAAGACCTCGAAAAGATGCTTGCACTAAACCCGGATGCAATCCAGATATCGCACCCGTTTGTGTTCCGGGAAAAACCGGTCGTGAGAGTAATCCGGGTAATCGGGAGAAACGATCTCTTGCCCACCGATTGCGACGCGATCATTGTGGACGAGAGTCACGGCAGCGGTAAAAACTTCGATCTCTCGCATGCTCGTGAAGCGGTGCATAGATCTGAATTACCAGTCATCCTTGCCGGGGGACTCACCACGGAAAATGTAGCGGATGCCATCCGGCAGGTGCACCCGTACGCCGTAGATGTTGCAAGCGGCATCGAGACGTCACCAGGAATCAAAGACCATAAAAAAATTGCCGCGTTCATTGCGGCAGTACGAAAGAGCGTAATATGACAACAAAGGGAAGATACGGACAATACGGTGGGCAGTACGTCTCAGAGACACTGATGAGCGCACTCATAGAACTGGAGGATGCATATAACAAGGTAAGCAGGGATCCACAGTTCGCCCGCGATCTTGCCGCATTACAGACAGAATACGCGGGACGCGAGACACCGCTCACCTTCTGCCCGAATGCCTCGAAGGAACTCGGGTGTAAGATCTATCTCAAGCGCGAGGATCTCGTGCACGGCGGTTCCCACAAACTGAACAATACCCTTGGGCAGGCCCTGCTCGCCAAAAAGATGGGCAAGAAACGGCTGATCGCCGAAACTGGCGCCGGGCAGCATGGGGTCGCAACAGCGATCGTCGGTGCAGCACTCGGTATGCCCGTTGAGGTGTACATGGGCGAGGTGGACACGCAGCGGCAGGCACTCAATGTTTTCCGCATGGAGTTAATGGGTGCTAAAGTGATACCTGTCAAATCCGGGACGAAAACGCTCAAAGACGCGATCAATGAAGCGCTTCGCGACTGGGTGGCAAACGTGCGGGACACCTACTACCTGATTGGCTCGGTTGTCGGACCCCATCCGTACCCGCTTATGGTCAGGGACTTCCAGTCGGTGATCGGCCGGGAGGCGCGGGAGCAGGTGATGAAAAAAGAGGGCAGGCTTCCAAACACCGTTGTTGCGTGCGTGGGCGGCGGGTCGAATGCAATCGGCATCTTCCACCCGTTCCTTGCCGATGATGTGGAACTGATCGGGGTTGAAGCAGGAGGTGAAGGGATCGAGACGGGAAAGCATTCCGCCACGCTCTGCGCCGGTGATACCGGAGTATTGCATGGTACGCTCTCGTACCTCTTACAGGATGAGCACGGGCAGATACTTCCCACCCACAGCATCTCCGCAGGTCTGGATTACCCCGGTGTAGGTCCCGAACATGCAATGCTTAAGGACAAGCACCGCGTGACCTATGCGGCGGTCAACGACCCTGAAGTGCTGGACGCGTTCAGGTTTCTTTCAAAAACCGAGGGGATCATCCCGGCACTGGAGTCCGCCCATGCAGTCGCATACGTAAAGCAGAACGCGGACCGTTTCGATAAGGATGACATTGTGATCATCAACCTCTCGGGACGTGGCGACAAGGATGTGGCTGAAGTGGCAAAGATGCTGGGGTGCCTGTAATGGGACGGATCGATATGGCATTTGCTGATGCCTCTATGAAAAAACCAGCCTTTATCGGGTTTACCGTAGCAGGAGATCCTGACAGGGCCACCTGCGTCCGGATCGCCCGGGCACTGATCGCCGGAGGGACCGATATCCTCGAACTGGGGGTGCCGTTCTCTGACCCGGTGGCCGATGGTCCAACCATCCAGAAAGCCGATGAGCGGGCGCTTGCAACCGGAACTACACCGGATACGGTATTTGAGATCGTCAGGGAGATCCGCAAAGAGTCCCAGGTACCGATCGTATTCCTCACGTACTACAACATCGTCCATCGCCGCGGGATCGAGAAATTCTATCGTGAAGCCCACGATGCTGGAGTGGACGGCATCCTGATCGCCGATATGCCGGTCGAGGAGTCAGGGGAGGTTTGCGAAGTTGCAGCACGCACCGGCATCGACCCGATCTTCCTCATCACCCAGACAACTTCCGATGAACGAATCAAAAAGATTGCAGCAAAGGCCAGCGGGTACCTGTACCTGGTCGCAGTGCTTGGGGTCACCGGGGTCCGGGACCAGGTATCAGACGGGGCAATCGATCTGCTACACCGGGTCCGTAAGCACACCAGGCTTCCGCTCGCACTCGGCTTTGGCATCTCGACGCCCGCACATGCAAAAACCTGTGCCCGCGCCGGGGCTGATGGGGTGATTGTCGGCAGCGCAATTGTAGAGATTGTCGGGCGCAATCTGTCAAACCCCGACATGATGGAGCGGAAATTGCAGGATTATGTGATGGGGATGAAGCAGGCAACAGGCAGCCCTGACCAAATTGTGAAAAAATAATTTCTCTAAAAAAACCATCTTTTTATTCAGCGCCAGACAAAACTATGCCGGTAAATCATGACATCGAAAAACACGCTCCTTCTCATCATGGGCCTCTGCATTGTTGCCGGTATCTTCATTGCCGGTTGTACCCAGCCAACGGCCCCGGCACAGACACCTGCAACAACACCTATAGTCACTACGGCTGCACCGGCCACGGCCGGCCTTGCAAATCCGGCATCAGTCAACTGTGACAAAGTAGGTGGAAAAACCGAGATTAAGAAAGATGCACAGGGTAACGAGTACGGCATGTGCACGTTTACCAACGGCACTACCTGTGATGAATGGGCACTATTCCGCAATGAAGGTTGTAAACCCTTCACTCCGGTGACAACAACCGCAGCAGCGGTTGGGATGGCAAACCCGGCCTCAGTGAACTGTGGCAAAGTCGGGGCTACGTCAGTGATCATGAATAACCCGGACGGCAGCCAATACGGTATATGTAAATTCCCTAACGGAACTGCCTGCGAGGAATGGGCGCTCTTCCGTGGCGAAGGCTGCAAGCCGAATGTGGCACCAACCGCCACTCAGGTAAAATAATTTTTTTCTTTTCTATTCAACAGGTTCCCCGCTGTAGCCATGTGCTGCCAGTGCAGCGATCACTGATTTTTCCCAGCGGGCATCATCGTTATGGGGCAGCGGTGTGATCTTTTCTTTCCAAATCTGTGCCAGCATTTCATCAGTGGTTTTAAGATCGTGGCGTCCCATGATCCTGCCACACTCATGACCCTCGCGAGAATGGATCACCATCCGGTAGCAGCGGAACTCCCTGCAGATTCGTGGGCGGGTGGCATAGATTGCACATGCAAATCCTGTTCCTGCCGGGTTTTTCCGCATGAACGGGCAGCCTTTCACCGGCTCACCCTCGTTCGAAGAAGAGGGTTGACTGTCAGCGTATTCTCCCTCAATATGGACGAGGAAAAGTTCGTTCTTTATCCCGTACCGGCAGTAATAATCGCGGCTGGTGAGCTGACGCTCAATTTTTATGAACGCCCCAAAACTCGCACAGCATTTCCCGCACCGGGTACAATCAAAAGCAACCATATCGTTGATCGGATGTGGGTGGGAGGATTAATAAAAAGAGCGGAGCCGTACTCGGGCCGGGTTTGTGTACTATGATCTGTGCTCTGCAAAAATAGAAAAAATTTGATTTTTCTGATTTTTCTGAAAAGTATAAATATGCAGAAGAGTCTACAATATCCTGAGGATTTGCATGCCCAAAAAGAAGATGAATGATTCCACATGCACACCAGGCAGTGAACCCTGCGGGTGTAACCCGGTCGCCGGTTGTAAGGTTGAAGCAGTATTGAGCGTTGATGATCGCGGACAGATGGTACTCCCCAAAGATATACGGGAAAAAGCCGGTATCAAAACCGGTGACAAACTCGCCCTGATCAGCTGGGAGAGGGACGGCAGCATCTGTTGTCTTGCT
>JAURZP010000081.1 GCA_030653335.1 Methanoregula sp.
GCCTCCTTGACGAGGAGATCCGGTTCGTCTTCCGGAGCCGTATCCTGAATCCCCGCTGGATCGAGGGTCTGAAGCCCCATGGGTTCCGGGGCGTGCAGGAGATCATGAACACCATCGAGTACACGTTCGGCTGGGACGTGACATCCGATGCCGTTGACGACTGGGAATACCAGGCATGTGCAGAACATTTCCTCTTTGACGAAGAGAACCGGCAGTGGATTGAGGAGAACAATCCCTATGCCCTCCACAGCATGGCCGGCCGGCTCCTCGAAGCGAACGAACGGGGATTCTGGGACACCGATGAGAGAACACTACGGAAATTACAGGAGATTTACCTTGAGACCGAGGACTATTACGAGAGGACTGGAGATGAGCAGCATGAATGAACAGGTATACACTATCCACACGAGTATCCCGTGCACCGCAGAGCTGCAAGCCGGTTACGTGCGCAACAAAAACGGGAAACGGGACACGTACAGGCAAAACGCGGAGGCAGCATGACCGCGATCCTGACTGAAGGCCTGACGAAAAACTTCGGTGAACTCTGTGCCGTTAACGGTCTGGATCTTTCCATTGATAAGGAGATCTTCGGTTTGCTAGGCCCGAACGGGTCGGGCAAGACCACCTCCGTGCTGATGCTTACGACCCTCCTTACCCAGACAAAGGGATCGGCAAGTATCTGCGGGCACGACACCCGGCTAGAACCCGAAAAAGTCCGGGACTGCATCAGTTATGTCCCGCAGGACATGGCAGTTGATACGAACCTGACCGGCCGGGAGAATATGCTCATCTTTGCCTGGCTCTATGGGATACCGAATCCGAAGGATAAGGTGGATGAGCTCCTTGCCGTGATGGAACTCTCTGACCGGGCAGATGATCTTGCAAAAACCTATTCCGGGGGGATGCGCCGCCGGCTCGAACTGGCCGAGGCACTTGTGCACGAGCCGGAGGTCATCTTCCTTGACGAACCCACGATCGGGCTCGATGTCGCTGCCCGCAGGAACATCTGGACCCACATCAAGAAGATGACAAAGAAAGGGATGACGATCTTTATGACCACGCATTACATGGATGAGGCAGACCAGTACTGCGACCGTGTCGGGATCATCAGTCGGGGGAAGATAGCCGCACTGGGAAGCCCCTCCGTGCTGAAAGCCCATCTGATGAAGGATGTCATTACGGTCACGATTGAAGGAGACTATTCTCCGGTCCAGCTTGACGGGACCGTGTTTGTTGGCCAGTCGGACGACGCAATTTCGTTTACTGTCGAGAATGGCCGCGAAGCACTCCCGCTCCTTGCCGACGTCCTCAAACAGGCCGGCAACCGGGTGAAGGCAATGTCGCTTCGCGAGCCCTCCCTCGACGATGTCTTTTTACAATCTGTCGGGAAACAGGAAGAGCCCAAAGGGTTCGAGGAATTTAAATTCCACATGATGCTGCACCACCGGGGGCACTGAACATGAAAGGTGTTACAACGTATATCTACCGGGATTTCATCCGGTGGATCCGCTACCGCGTCGGGGTCATCTCTTCGCTTGTCCTTCCCGCAGCCTGGCTGCTCTTTGTCGGCCTTGCTCTTCCCGTAACATTCACCGGCAATTACCTTGATTTCATCACGCCCGGTATTCTTGTAATGACCATCCTCACAGCCGGGATCTCCAGCGGATCGCTCCTGATGTTCGACAAGATCCTTGGTTTCCTGAATAAGTTCCTTGCCATGCCGGTGCCCCGCGAGAGCATCCTTATCTCCAAGATCCTCTTCATTTCAATCCGGGGCCTTATCCAGGCAACGATCATCCTCATTCTCGCAGTCTTGATCGGGGCAACGATGATGAACCCGCTCCAGTACGGTCTTGTCTATCTCATCCTATTCCTCTTTGGAGTCTTCATCTCCGCGTTCTCGACAACGGTCGCGCTCTACCTTGACGACCACGACTCCTTTGCTGCGTTCACAGCTATGGTGACGATGCCGCTCTTCTTCACGTCAAGCGCCCTGATGCCATACTCTTCAATGCCCGACTGGCTGAGTGCAATTGCCCATGTCAACCCGCTCAGCTTCGCCATTGACGCGATCCGTGACGTGGGAACCGGCTCGGTCCCGGTAGTTCCTATTCTCCTGCTGCTCGTTTTCACTGCGGTTGTTGTTGTGTTGGCAGGGTACGTGTTCCGGAAGGTGACGGTGTAATCTTTTGGATTGGGGACGATCGTAAATTTTCTTTTCATATTTTTTTCGGAAAAACTGTGGCCCGTTCCGGATTTCATCAACATGACTCACCTGTCACCAATCCGAAACTGTATTAACCTTCCGGTTGCCACGAACTATCCTGAAAGAAACATGACGGGTGCAGTTTGATACAGGGAGATAAGGATCCGCTCAATACCATCCTGCGGAGCAAGCGGGAGACCTCGCGCTTCCAGATCCTCGTGGAAATCGCCGAACACCAGCCGGCCGTGCGCCAGCTGGAGATAGCTGATAAGCTTGGCGTGACACCCCAGGCAATCTCCGACCACATGCGCGAACTGGTCGAAGAGGGACTGATAACCATGAGCGGCCGGAGCAATTACATGGTGACCAAAACCGGTATCGCATGGGTGATGGAGCATGCCACTACCCTTGAGTCCTATATCCGGCATATCCGCCTCGACATCATCCAGTATATCTCGGTCTGGACCGCTTTTGCTGCCGAGGACCTGAAATCCGGCGACATTGTCGGGCTGTACATGAAGGACGGGTACCTGTATGCCGGTAAGAAGCCGAGATCTGCGACAGCAACGGTCTATGCAGATGCTCAGAAGAACGAGGATGTCGGGATCGCTGACATCAACGGGATCATCGATCACCACGAGGGGACCATTCATGTCTGCAAGGTGCCCCGGATCCAGCACGGCGGTTCGCGCAGGGTGGACAAGGACAAACTGAAGGAGATCGTCGCCATGACCAGGATGACGGCAGCCGTGGGGATCGAAGCATCCGTTGCGCTGAAATCCATCGGGAGGAACCCCGACATGTTCTTTGGCGCCGGTGACGGTGTCATCGATGCTGCACTCCATGGGATCACATGTGCAATCGTCATAGTGGACAACGATTTCACGAATTTTATCAAGCGGCTGGAGAACACATCGCTTGAATATGTGATCCATGACCTGACAACGCAGTAAGACCCTCGTGGGGTCTTGGTTCCTTTGGACAAAAGACAGAAATTTGCTTTGGAGGGAAAAACAGGATCTGAAAGGGAGATTCCCCTCAGGCTATAAAAAAAAGGAACGTTCTACTGGGTTGCAAACCGGTTCTCTCATGCCTGATAGGCAACGAGAATTGCGCCACTCTCTTTTTCGGCTGCCTTAAGTTTTGTTAAACCGGCAGCGGTCAGCTTCTTGTAAGGATGAACCTTCTCGTACGCAACAAGGGTCACGCCAAGTTTATCTTCAAGAGCCTGGATCTCCTTAACCGGTGCCTTTCCAAGTTTTGTGGGTTGTACACATGCCATGTAAAAAACCTCAGGCTTGTCTTATTTCATTGGGGGACCATAAACATTCCCGAAAACCGGATTGAGTTAAATCAGGCCGGTTTGCGTGAAAGCACAGAACACGAACAAGAAAAATTTGTGTGGTTTCAGGCACAAGACGAGATCCAAAGAAAACATCACTCAGGGAACTTCCTAACCCCTAGAAAAATATTATCGAGGATCCACAGCGTCCCAGTCCCGCCAAGGAATGACTTCTGCACAAATTCCGGCTCGCCCGTTACGCGGTTGTAGAGCCCGACCCTCTCCCGGCACCGGCCGGCCATGATGAGGTCCATGCCGGTCAGATCATCGCCGAAATAGAAATCCGATCGCAGCTCTGCAGGGTCTACCCCATATGCACCAGAACATGAGTTTGC
>JAURZP010000083.1 GCA_030653335.1 Methanoregula sp.
GCAACAAAAGCGGCTGAAGAAGCAAAGCAACATGCCGAAAATGCAATGAACTCCAAACAGCGGTTTTTATCAAATATGAGCCACGAGATTCGTACACCTTTGAACTCGATAATGGGGTTCACGAAAATATTATTAAAAACCGATTTGAATGATAAACAGAAAGAATTTCTGCTAGCCATTAAAACAAGTAGTGACACATTAATTGTGCTAATTAACGACATTCTTGACCTTGCAAAAGTAGATGCCGGAAAAATGGTGTTTGAGAAAAGAGTTTTCAATCTGGAAGAATCAATATCAGCCATTCTTCATTTATTTGAGCCTAAAATTTTGGAAAAGAACCTGACGAATAGTGAACAGGTGACTGGCAATAGTGCTGGAGCATTACTCTTCCTTTGGAACCTTCAGTTTTTTTAATGAAAAAATTACTGTGCCTTTCCCTTCTCATTGAGCTTTGCTGCCATGATGAAATCATTCAGGGTCAGTCCTCCGGCAGGATAGGTGTAGAACTGGACTTCAAAATACTTTGACTCTTTCATGGTGATATCAGGGAAATGGCCTTCCTCTGTTGCGAGATTCATGATATCATTAAAAAACGTAATACATGCACCGGCGCTCTCAAGTTCATATGTCCGCGCCAGGTGACCATTGTCAAGCGACCAGCCGGGTATCTGTGCCAGGAGTTCCAGGGTCTCCTTTCTGGTTAACGGGGGTGATCCCGCCCGGTAGGTGGTGCATTTATTCTGCGCGAGTTCCATGGTTATCACTCGTCGCGCTGGACAAAAAAAGTTTCTCCTGATATGAGGGAAAAATCCCTTCTCCAGGAAATTATGCGGCAACGTCTGCCGGCTGCTGCTTAACGGACTGCCATTGCATGAGAACCATGACTGCAAGTGAGATGGGGAGCGCAATCACGAGCGGGTTTACGGCAGTCCACGGGGATCCGAGCAATGTAACCTTCCCAAAGATTGCCTGGCAGAGGCCCAGTGGTTTTGCTTCTGCTGCATGGAAGAACGCAGTCCAGATGAACCAGATCACTGCACCGGTCACCATACTGTAGAGCGCCGCTTTCGTGGCTGGTGCTTTTGCATAGACCCCGACTGCGAATGCCGGGAGGAAAGCACAGGCGCAAAGGCCCATGAACATCGCGGTGGCCCGGGCGATGATGCTTATTGGCAACATGAAGGCAAGGGCTGTCGAGACGACCATCATTATGATGATCCCATACTGGTGTGCCCGCATCGAGAGCGCACACGCTTTCCCCCTCCCCCAGAGATCACAGACAAGCGCCGTGCCCATCGCATGGTAGAGTGCACTGAGCGTAGACATTGCGGCTGCGAGCAGGGTGAGCATGAAGATGACAACGAAAATATCCGGCATAGACCCGTTGATGAAGAGAGGTATGATGGAATCGACGTTTCCTGCTGCTGCATCAAGAGCGATCTTTCCAGTGGTATTGTAGAAGTAGACATTTGAAAGCGCTCCTACTGTGAACGCAACACCGGTCATCATCAGGATGAACGGCCCGCCAACGAGAACGGCACGGTTCAGAGCCCGATCGTTCTTTGCCGTCATGAACCGCACGACCAGCTGGGGCTGGGCAAGCACACCGATACCCACACCCATCACGATCGTAGTGACAAGGGTGAACCACATCGGGGATCCGAAAATGGGCATGGATGTCCAGCCGGTCATTCCCTGGTCTGCAAGAGCTTTTGGAACAAGGTGTGCCATGTTTGTGAGCGCAGTTGTTCCTGCCGTAAAACCTCCCACGGCAACCAGCGTGAGGGAGAGCAGGACGATCATACCAATCAGCATGATCGTGCCCTGGAAGGCATCCGTATACATCACAGCAATAAGCCCGCCGAATACCACGTAGACAGCCGTGATCAGGGCAAACATGATCAGCGCTGTGGAATAAGGAATACCGAGCGTTGGTTCAATGAACCGTGCCCCCCCGATAAGGATTGCAGCAGTGTAGAGCGGCATGGAAACGACAATGATAAACCCAGCTATGTACTGCAGGAGCGGGGACTTGTAGATTTTGCACATCAGGTCAGGAAATGTGACTGCAGAAAGCCGCTGGCCGATCTCCCGGGTCTTCTTGCCGAAGAGGACGAATGCAAGCAGGATGCCAAGGCCGATGTTCAAGACCGTAAGCCAGATGAGCCCCATCCCCATGCTTGCGGCCGATCCGCCAAATCCGATGATGGCGGACGTGGAGATGAATGTGGCTCCATACGAGAGCGCGATAATAATTGGGTGACTGTCGCGTCCGGCAACAAGGTAATCCTCGGTGTTCTTTGTCTTTTTGTACCCCATGTAACCGATGATGAGCGTTGCTGCAAGGTAGATAAGGACCAGCGCAGTCAACGTCATTGGGTCAACTGCCATCTTCGCTACCCTCTTTATTCCAGTTCAGTAATCCGTACACAATACATGCCAGGGCTAAACCAATGGCCAGTCCATAGCCGATTAATATCTGCGGGTCAGGGATTCCAAAAAGCATACAAAACCTCTGGTAAACTCTTCATCACGACAATACAATGGGAACCGTGGAACTGCCAGGTTCCCTATCTAAAGGAGAATGCGTAGCATGGGCTCGATGAGAAACCGTTTAGACAAACCCATGGTGATATCATTGCTTACCGGATAATAATCTGGAAATTGAGGTATTTATGTGTTGTTAACCCGTTTTTGATGCACACATCCGGTCATTTGGGAATACATTGGCCGGAAAGACCATATTGCGCAAAGCAAAACGTTGTACCGAACTATGTCCTCTGCATTTACCGCACTGCACGAATCCCTCCAGCAGGTGCTCGCCCAGCGCCTCTACTGGACGGAGCTGCGCGAGGTGCAGGAGCGTGCGTATACCGCAATTGCCTCAGGAAAGGATGTGCTGGTCATTGCACCTACAGCCGGGGGCAAATCGGAAGCCGCTCTTATACCGGTGATGGATGATATCTTAAAACACGGCCGGATGGGGGTAGCGTGCCTCTATATCTCACCCCTCAAAGCCCTGATCAATGACCAGGAGGATCGTTTCAGGGAATTTTGTATTCCCACATCGCTCTCCGTGATGAAATGGCACGGGGATGTGCCAAAAGGGGATCGCGGCTGGAAGGATGGCGAACCCCCACATTTCCTGATGATCACACCTGAGTCTCTTGAGGTGCTCTTGCAGGAGAAGAAACTTATCGGGGATCTACGGCGCGTGCGCACGGTCATTATCGATGAACTTCACGCGTTTGTGGAATCGGAACGCGGGGTGCAGCTCAAGGTGCTGCTCAGCCAGCTTGACCGGATCACAAAACACCCCATACAGCGCGTAGGTCTTTCGGCAACCACGGGAAACCCCGAAGAGGTGTTACGCTGGATGTCCGATGACCGGCACGGGAGCGAACTGGTTGCCATCCCTGCGCCACCCAGAGATAAGCAGTTCCGGTTCATTGTGGAAGAAGACGAGGAGAAGAGGATCGATGCGCTGGTGGATATCGTAAGGGGGAGAAAAGCGCTGGTATTCGTCAACAGCCGGAGTGTTGCAGAGAGACTGATGAGATCAGCCTCTGGCAGGATACGAAATCTCCACATCCACCATTCCTCCCTCTCGCTCGCCACCCGGAAAGAGTCAGAAGAGGCCTTTTCGTCGCAGGATGGTGCCTGCATCATCTGCACAAGCACGCTGGAGCTGGGCATCGATATCGGGGATCTTGATGTGGTGGTACAGGTCGGTCCCCCAAACTCGGTCTCTTCGTTTCTACAGCGGCTGGGGCGGAGCGGCAGGCGCGATAAAGCGGCCTATGTGGCGTGGCTCTTAAAAGATCCGTGTGAACTCCTCTGCAGTGTGGCGATCATTGAATGCGCAATGAAAGGGGAAGTTGAGCCCTTAACCCCGTTAAAAAAACCGTATAATGTTCTTGTCCAGCAGGTGTTCCTGTACCTGTTCCGGCATTCACGGGCAAGCCGACGGCAGCTGGCAACATCGGTGCTCTCGCATTCGGCCTTTGCCAGTATCAGTCCGGAGATGCTGGATCGGATTGTTACGTATTTCATTGAGCAGGGATACCTGACTCCTGATGGTGAGATGGTGATGACGGGCGAGACTGCGGAACGGGAGTTCGGGCGCTCGAACTTTAAGGATCTCTACTCGGTGATCCGTGGAGGGGGAGAGTACCGGGCCGTTACTCCTGATGGCGAAATGGTGGGAAAACTCGATGCCCGGTTTGTCAACAGCCAGAATGATGGCGAGATCTCGCTGGGCGGTCAGGGCTGGTCGATGATCAAGTGCGATGAAGGGCATAATCTTGTGGTCGTGGTGCCTTCCAGTTCCGCAACATCGGGAATCTTCTGGACCGGGGGCGAGAGCGGGTACTCTTCGCTCGTCTGCCGGCAGGTGCAGGTGATGCGAGCCGGTGGAGAGTCTATGCTCCCGCTCACAGATGGTGACAAAGAGACACTTCGCACCGCACTCACCCGCATTCCGGAAGGTGTTGGCCGAACCGGGCTCTATATCCGCGAGCATAAGAGTGAGAGGGGTGTTATGGTAACCGTGTATTCCTTAAACGGGAGCCGGTTCAACCGGCTCTTGACCATTCTGCTCCAGAAACAGCTTGGGAGTAAGGTACAGGTACGGTACAATGATTTTGTGATCAGGATTCTTCGCGCAGGAAAAGAGGGGGCAGGAGAACGGGTGGCAGCTGTGGTGCGGGAGATTCAGGGAATGGGACCAGAAGAGTTCGGTTCCCGGATTCCCCTTCCCCCAATGGATGGGTGGAAATTTGCCAGAGCTCTTCACAAACTCCCTTTTTTTGAGATGGCCCTTTCCGATCACTATCATGTGGAAGAGTTCAGGGAATCTTTTGGGGAGATGACAATAACGGTCCTGCCGGCTCCTCTGCCAGCACCCCGTTCTGAACCCTGAATTTACCCGGATCGTTTCCCTCAAATGAAGTCCATGTGCCTGCGGGTGGGGCACAGGGCATGATTTTATTACGGGAAGCCTGAAATCTCATTATGAATAAAAGCGTAGTAATTTTCACCGTTGCTGTACTCCTGATGCTGGTCTGTGGTTGTACCCAGCCCGCACCAGCACAAGCGACAGTCACTCCAGCAACAACTCCGGCCCCTGCTATTGCAACAACCCCCCCGCAGGCAACGGTTGTAGCTACCCCCCATGCAATCCTGACAACCGGGTCCGTGTCCCCGACCATCCGGAACCTGGTGTCGGATAATACCATCCGGATCAACAAAAAAGGATTTGATCCGGCAAAAATTACAGTTCCGACAGGATCAACTGTCCGATGGGTGAACGAGGACTCCACCGCCGATCCGGGATTGTATAATCCAACACACAGGATTGAGCTGGTAAATATCAAGGACTCCCCCCTTCTCTCTCCGGGACAGAGCTGGAGCTGGATTTTTACTGAACCAGGATCCTATGATTTTAGTGATATGATCCACCCGTCCCTGACAGGCACAGTGATTGTGGTGTGATCATGTTTCAGGATATCAGTTATGCTCTTATTTTCGGAAAACCATTCATCCTGTATCTTGGAGTTTTAACCCTTTTAGCGTTCATCTTCACGGCAGCGATCGCACTACTGAACTCAAAAGGGATACGAATAATCCCATTTAAATGGCACCCGCATTGTGCGGTTATCGCTCTCTGCATTGCACTGGTTCACGGGGCGCTCGGGTTACTTGCGTACTGGTAACAACCGATTGAAACGCTGGGAAAAAAAGGGGAGGAAGTTACAACCCGACAACGCGCAGCACTGCACCTACAAGAATGCCAAACATGGATGTGGATGCAGACAGCATCCCTAAAATGATGTATCCGACTATTGCCCCAATCTTTAACGGGGTGTATGTCCGGTTGAGGTTCAACCTGCGGATAATGCGAAAGGATTTCGTTTCGGGTGATATCTGCGGTTTGTTCTGCTTGATCCGGATCATGTGGGTTCACCTTTTTTGCCTGTGCCGGCAATTCCTTTACTCTTTTTTCGGGCCAGTATTTATACTTGTACAAGGTCCCGTATACACCATAATAGGAATATCTGGTATTTAATCATGTCTAATTTGCTACACTCCAGATTTTGATTGAATCTGAATTTTTCGGCAAATAAACCCTAAATAATGGTTATTTTTAGATATTTCCGAATTTACTCTCTTCCTGAGTAAAACGGATCCCCGAAATTTCATAATTCCGGCCCATTTTTTGCCTCCATTAAAAAAATCAGAATCCGGGAATCCGGAAATGATTAAAAAACCCGCTTGCCGGGAATTTGATTTTTAAAAAGGGAGGAGATTTAAAAAAATCTCCCATTCAGACGCCGAGGGGGAGATTTGAACTCCCGAGGCGCGGAAGCGCCAGTAGCTTTCGAGGCTACCGCCTTCCCGGGCTAGACTACCTCGGCACACGGTTCTCTTTATTTTTCTATCAATTGTTCTAATAGTTATCGTAAAGTCAGGATTTTTTTAGTTCTGCTTCCCGGTGCAGCAACGGATGGGTTACCGGTACAATGCAAAAAACGGTCTATCATGGTATGTGCGTTCATCAGAGCTGTCATGATGTGTTTCTGGAACCTGAAAAAAAAGTGCGGGAAAAATATTGGGGGGAAAAAAAGGGAAATTACATCATGCCCGGCGGCATGGCGCCCGGTCTTGACTGGGTGATCATCATGTCATCCACACGGATGAGCATAACGGCAGTTTCAGATGCGCTCTGGATTGACTGGCGCTTTGACCTGAGCGGTTCAATAACGCCTTCTGCGAGCATGTCCACAATCTTTCCGTTATATACATTGAGCCCGGCATTCTTCTTGCCCTTGGAATGGACATTCTTGAGCTCTACCAGTTTATCGATTGGGTTGAAACCCGAGTTCTCTGCAAGCGCGCGGGGAATGGATTCGAATGCCCCTGCATAGGCTTCAATCGCAATCTGGACCCGGCCGCCCATGGTTGCTGCATAGTCCCGAACCTTCATGAGCAGTTCAGTCTCGACTGCACCGCCACCGACTACGTACGTGCCATCTTCCATTGCGTCCATGACCACACGGGTTCCGTCGACCACTGCACGCTCAAGCTCGTCAAGTATGTAATCGCTTGTACCCCTGAGTAAGATTGTGATAGTCTTTGGGTTCTTGCACCCGGAGATCCTGGTGAGGTTTGTATCATTGTCCTCTTCAACAAGCTCTGCAATGCCGAGATCCTTTGAGGTTAAGGATTCGGCTTTGTTAAGGATGGTTGCATGCATTGCCCGTGCCGCATATTTCATGTCCGCTTCAGGGACATCTTCGATTGCAAGGATCCCGCTCTTTGCAAGGTAGAACTGGACCGAATCTGCGATGCCCTTCTGGCAGAGTAAGACGTTTGCACCGCTGTCTACAATCGCATCTGAAAGTTTCTTTAACGTCTCTCTCTCCTGCTCACTGAATGCAGTGATCTGGTCGGCATTCGAGATCTTGATCTTTGCCTTGACCTGAGTCTTTGTGATCTCTAACGGGGTGGCAAGCATGGCAACCTTTGCCTTTGCGATCTTACGGGGCATACCATCGTGGACACGGATCTTGTCAATGACTACTCCGCGGATCAGTTCAGCATCATCCATTGACTTGCCTTTCTGCTTCTTGATCATCACGTCATCTTCATCGACAAGGTATTTTGTGCCTGTCTTCTCGGCCACTGCCATGACTGCATCAACGATGATGGCATCGAGCTTCTCTTTCACGCACTCGATCGATTTGCCGGTGATTGCGGTGTCTGCAATCTTTAAGAGGGTCTTCCGGTCAGTCGGGTCAACCTTGTGGGAGAGGCTGTTGAGAATCTCGAGCGATTTGTCCATACCGAGGCGGTATCCCTCTGCAATGACGGTCGGGTGAATGCCCTGTTCGAGCATAATTTCTGCCTGTTCCATCAGTGCGCCAACAATGATGACTGCGGTGGTGGTACCGTCGCCGACTTCATCATCCTGGGTCCGCGCGACTTCAATAACCATCTTTGCACCCGGGTGCTGGACGGCGATCTCACTTAAGATTGTCGCGCCGTCATTGGTGATTACGATATCTCCTGTGGAACCGACAAGCATCTTGTCCATTCCCCGTGGGCCCAGGGTTGTCCTGACAGCTCCGGCTATTGCCTTTGCTGCTGTAATATTCGAGCGCTGGGCTTCTTTGCCGCGATTACGCTCTACATTTTCTTTTAGAATGATAATTGGCTGTCCAGATAGCATAATGGATACTCCGATGATGTAAAAGGTGGGATTGGACTTCTATATATATTTTTTTAATAACCCTTCTAAAAAAAGAAAATGATCAGTCAATACGGGATATTTTGAAGAGCGAATAAACAGGTACGCCCTCTACATCCTTGATGCCGCGCTTGTCAAAGATCACCCAGATAGCAACCGGCACTGCATTGTGCTTTTTTAAATATTTCACCACTTCATGCATGGTTTTTCCTGAAGTGATCACATCATCGACAATGACACACCGCTTACCGCTGACAGGAGCAAAGTTCCCGCTGATCGATCCCATTGGCTTTTCGCTCTGGTTCTGCTTTGCCGGATGATAGATCGAGAGCTGTGCAGCTTCCTGGACCGCGATGACTGTGGCAATCGGGATTCCTGAGAGGGCAATACCCACGACAACATCAGCAGCAGGAGATGCACATTCTGAGCCCTGGTCCTGGTAATACCGCTTAAGCAGCATCAGTGCCGTCTCTTCAAGAAGGGGCGCGTGACTGGAGACTGCTGACCAGTCGATATGGACATCTTTTGGGGCGGTTGTTCCTTTTGCCTGGGTTAAAAGCCATGTCACAGTTTCCATGGACAAGGAAAGTTCATCTGCAATCTGACCCGGACTATGCCCCTCGCCAAGAAGCATCCTGGCCCTGCCAATCAGATCGTCAAGGGAAGACATACCAGAGAGGTTCGCCGGAATCTATTTAAGTTTTCTTTTTATTGCTGAGCCGCAGATGAGGCATTCCCCATCATGATCAAAGTACCTGCCGCAACCGGTGCACCGGTATTTCCAGTGGATTTGCTTTGCTCTCCGCTGGAGGATGGGATGTATCTGCACCGCAAGAACAATGGCAACATTCTGGATGGCAAAATCATCGGTGTAGAGAACCGCGTCCATCTCAAGTGCAAGGGCCAGCAGCTCGCAATCGGTCTCAGAGATTACTCCTGTGTCACGGGTTTTTTTTGCAGCAGCCCTCACTTTATCTGTGCTCTCCGGCCCCGGCGACATCACCCGGAGTCCTTCCGCGCACAACTTCTCAAACTTTCCTTTCGAGCGGATATCTTTTAGTTCATCACACACTGATGGCGTGGTGAATAACTCCCCTTCCACAGGACATTCTGAGAAAAAAACACTGGCATCCAGAATGGATTTCATAAGATTACCCGAAACAGAAATGAGTAGAAGAAATGTCCATCATCGGCGCCCGATCAACGGTTGTTGCATGTCTGGAGTGTATGGGCGATCTGGTCTGCGGCAGATACCCTGCTGCACCCGCGCTCGATCGTATCGCTGCAGATAACATCCCGGACACCTGCTTCTACCAGCCGGACATAGGCTCCACCGGTGAGTACACCGTGTACGCAGGCAGCATATACATCCGTTGCACCCTGCGTGTAGAGCATACCGGCAGCAGTAGCGATCGTGCCCCCGGTTGAGATGATATCATCCACGATCACTACAGGACGCGATGCAGCTGACAATGCCTTGGGGGCCATGGTCACCTGCTCTCCGCTCAGCCGGGTCTTTTCCAGGTGATCATATTCCCATCCCCCGGCCGACGCCACCTGTCCGGCAAATGCCAGGGCGCCGTCGTCAGGGGCAAGGATGAGCGGATTATGAAGATTGAGAGTCCTGATGTATGCGCCAATGTCACGGGCAAGAGAGATGTTGCGGGACGGCGCTCCAAAAAATCTGAGTACATCGGGCTCATGTATATTGACCGTAATGCATTCAGAAACGCCCCTGCTGATCGCACGGGCAACCGCGCGGGCACTTAAGGGCTCTCCCTGCCGGAACTGTTTGTCCTGTCGTGCATAACCCATATAGGGTATAACCAGCCGTAGATCGGAACCCTCACAGGCATCAATCAAGAGCAGCAGCTGGACAAGGGCATCATTGTCCACCACACTGCCGACAATAATGGTTTCATCGTCAAGCTCTCCGGCAACAAGATACAGCTCGCCATCAGGAAAACGGGAATACCTGACATTGACAACCGTGGTCTTTAGCGCTTTTGCAAGGCGTGTGGCAAGTATCTGGGATTTTTCAGTGCAGATCACTTTCATAATATCGTATCCTGATCGCATACGAGCAGTATTTCCTTACTTATTCTATGTTCTATTGATGATAATATACTGCATCAGGTATTGTATTTTTTTCACAAAGAACAATTGTGGTCTGATAAAGATGGCGGTCTTCGCCGTCACCGGTGTGACCAGCTGAAAGTACTTAAACTATCATAGGACAAATTATATGAAAATCTTAAGGTTAAAAGAGGTCAAAACCGCAATGGAAATATCTGAGCAAACCCCCCCGCAGCAGAACGAAATAACACCCGCATCGCCCGAAGCGGTATCCACAGAAATTGCGGGAGCAACATCAACAATTGAAGTTCCCGCAAAACTGATTGACCAGGTGATTGGCCAGGAACATGCAGTAGAAGTGATCAAAAAGGCGGCTATCCAGAGACGGCACGTCATGATGATCGGCAGCCCCGGTACCGGAAAATCGATGCTGGCAAAGGCGATGGCTGAGCTGCTGCCCAAAGAAGAGTTAATCGATATTATGGTCTACCCGAACTCCGATGACAACAACAACCCTGTGATCAGGACGGTTGCCGCAGGACGGGGAAAACAGATCGTAACTGCTCACAAAGCGGAAGCCAGAAAAAAGATCCAGTTCCGGAATATGCTCCTCCTCCTTGCCATCATTGGTATCGGGGGATATGCGATCATCACAGGCCAGATCATCATGGGGCTCATTGCGGTTGCCTTTATTTTTATTGCATTTCGCACCAGCATGCCCAGAGAGGAGTCGATGGTGCCCAAACTTCTTGTCTCAAATGACACCAAGAACGTTGCTCCTTTTATCGATGGCACAGGTACGCATGCCGGTGCCCTGTTAGGCGATGTGCGTCACGACCCTTTCCAGAGTGGCGGGCTCGAAACGCCGTCACATGATCGGGTTGAGGCAGGAGCGATTCACCGCTCGAATGGCGGTGTCCTTTTCATTGACGAGATCAACACGTTAGATCCGCACTCCCAGCAGAACCTGCTCACGGCACTGCAGGAAGGAGAGTTTCCCATCACCGGCCAGAGCGAGCGGTCGAGCGGTGCGATGGTGCGTACAGAACCCGTCCCCTGCAAGTTCGTGATGGTTTCAGCAGGAAACATTGATGCAATCCAGGGTATGCACCCTGCGCTCCGCTCCCGTATCCGTGGGTACGGGTACGAAGTGTACATGGCAGAGAGCATGGACGATACTCCTGAAAACCGGGAGAAATATGTCCGGTTCATTGCGCAGGAAGTGAAAAATGACGGGAAGATCCCACATTGCGACCAGAGCGCAATCGATGAAATTATCCGGGAATCCAAGCGCCGTTCGAACCGCAAGGGACACCTCACCCTCAAACTGCGTGATATGGGAGGTCTCATCCGTGTGGCAGGAGACATTGCCCGGCAGGAAGGTGCAGCGATCACAACAGCAGCCCATGTCATCATGGCAAAGAAAACCGCCCGTTCCATTGAAGATCAGGTATCAGACGAGGTTACCCGTCACCTGCGGGAGTACGATATGGCTGTGGTGGAAGGCACCCGTGTGGGCAGGGTTAACGGGCTTGCTGTTACGGGAAGTGATGCAGGCTCTGTCCTCCCGATAATGGCTGAGGTTACTCCTGCACAGGGCGCGAGCGGCACGGTAATAGCCACCGGAATGCTCAAGGAGATCGCGCAGGAATCCATCAAGAACGTGAGTGCCATCTTAAAAAAATTCACAGGCAAGGATGTCAGGAACATCGATATCCATATCCAGTTCATTGGCACCTATATGGGTGTTGAGGGAGATTCGGCGTCTGTCAGTGTTGCAACTGCCGTAGTAAGTGCAATAGAGGGTATTCCTGTCCGCCAGGATGTCGCAATGACTGGATCCCTCTCTGTCAGGGGCGATGTACTTCCCGTTGGCGGGGTGACCTACAAGATCGAAGCTGCGGTAAAGGCCGGTATCAAGACGGTTCTCATCCCCCGGATGAATATGGGAGACGTACTGATCGAAGAGCGGTACAAGCCCCTTGTCACCATTATACCGGTGGATACTATCGATGATGTCCTCAAAGTTGCCCTTGTGCCTGAAAATTCCGCAGGATTCCTCATCAAGCTCAAAAATATGGCGCTTCGTTCGACTGCAATGATTGCAGATGTAACGACTGTCAACAATCCGGTGGCATGAACACACATGCCCGGCATCACCTATTATGATCTGCGTCATGTGACCGGGCAAATTACCCACATCGACATAGATAACGGTATCTTTGAGTCAGCAGGAACAACTTTTTTTAACAAAACCATTGCTGTTTAGTGAATTGCTTTTGGAAGGGCGGGTAAATCAGTATTTAGAAGCCGAAACAAAAAATAGTTCCATTGTTTTTTTCGATAGGGGCATTCCCGATGTGCATGCTTATATGAATTATATTAGCATTGATTACCCAAAAGCCTATATTAATACCAGCAATTTTTACCGTTACAATTATATTTTTTTAATGGCTCCTTGGGAAGAAATTTATATTACCGACAATGAGCG
>JAURZP010000084.1 GCA_030653335.1 Methanoregula sp.
ACCTCCTGGGTACCTCCTGGGTACCTCCTGGGTACCTCCTGGGTACCTCCTGGGTACCTCCTGGGTAACTTACTGGGTAGTGCTTCAGTGATGGATCAGAATGCGGGATGATTTGAAGGATACAATATCTGCCAGTTTTCAACAACAGAATATTTCCTGGTGAAGAGTCCAGGTTTTTACAAGAGAACCCCAAACCTGGTGTCTTAATCTCTTCCGGATACAATCTCACTAAAAGGCAGGTCCAATGAAATCGCTCCCTCTTGGTCTTTATGAACAGTTGATCAACAAGCATCTCGAAGAAAAACTTCGCCTGCAAGGAATAACCATCAGTAAGGATAACCTGAAAAATTTTGATTCAACCGTTCTTCTTTCTCAATACCTCGGCCCGGTCCTGAAGAAGTCTCTTGCATTCCTGGAGGATGCGGAAGGGTCGGCATCAGAACAGATCGCGTGCTGCAACGAGATCATCCGGCTCCTCGCGACAATTACGAATGAAGCATGTCTCAGCCAGTGTGCAATCCCGGCAGAGGGGGAAATTCTCCTTTCAATCGGCAACGAAAAAGTTTCCGCATCCCGGCCCATCACCCCCCTTGCCCAGAGCAGCCTGTTCACCGGCTCCGCTCTCGAACCCAGCCTGATCCAGGAGCTCAAGGCAGAGATCCTCTCGGCCGACCGGATTGATCTCCTCGTCTCATTCATAAAATGGAGCGGCATCCGGCTCCTCATGGAGGAATTAAAACAATTCTGCACCCGGGGCCGGTTACGCGTCATCACGACCGCATATACCGGTGCAACCGAAATCAAGGCCATCGATTTCCTTTCCTCGTTGCCGAACGCCGAAGTGCGGATATCCTATGATACGGCCCACACCCGTCTGCACGCCAAAGCCTACCATTTCGAGCGGGACTCCGGGTTCTCCACCGCATATGTCGGCTCCTCGAATATCTCGAATCCCGCGATTACCTCGGGTCTTGAGTGGAACGTGAAACTGACGGAGAAAGATGCAAAGCCTTTGATCCGGAAGATCCAGGCATCGTTTGAGAGTTACTGGAATGACCCGGAATTTCTGAAATATACGGAGAACGACCGGGCAACCTTTGAAGAGGCGGTCCGGAAGGAACGGAAAGGTGCCGGTGATGAGGGCACCCCGTACTTCTTCGACATCACCCCGTTTCCCTTCCAGAAAGAGATCCTCGAACGCCTCGAAGCAGAGCGAACGATCCACAACCATTACAAGAACCTGATCGTGGCGGCGACCGGGACGGGAAAGACCGTCATCTCGGCGTTTGACTTCCGCCGCTTCCGGGAGAAGATGCCCCGGGCCCGGCTGCTCTTCGTTGCGCACCGCGAGGAGATCCTAAAGCAGAGTCTCCATACCTTCCGGGGGATCTTAAAAGACCAGAACTTCGGGGATATTGCGATCGCGGGGAAGATTCCTGCGCAGACTGATCACGTCTTCATGTCGATCCAGACGTTCAACAGTACGAAGTTTTCCGACCGGACTGCTCCGGCACATTATGATTTCATTATCGTGGACGAATTCCATCACGCTGCCGCCGCATCCTACCAGCATCTCCTGTCCCATTACCAGCCGAAGTGCCTGCTGGGGCTGACGGCAACGCCCGAGCGGATGGACAACCTGGATATCTTAAGCTGGTTCGATGGCCGGATTGCCGCAGAGATCCGGCTTACGGAAGCCATTGGGAGAAATCTCCTCGCCCCCTTCCATTACTTTGGTATTGCGGATTCGGTGGACCTCGATGATGTGGAGTGGTCACGCGGCCGGTACAACCAGGGCATTCTCTCGAAACGCTATACGGGGAATGATACCCGGGCCGGTCTTATTGCGGATTCGATTCGGAAGTACGTAACGGCCATTGACGAGTGCATCGGTCTCGGGTTCTGCGTGAGCATCGAGCATGCGAATTACATGGCGGAGATCTTCACCCGGATAGGCATCCCCTCGGTGTCGCTGAGTTCCGAGAGCGCCGATGACGTGCGGAGAACGGTCCGGAACCGGTTACGGGCAAAGGAGATCCGCTTTATTTTTGTTGTGGACCTGTATAACGAAGGCGTGGACATACCCGAAGTGAATACGATCCTGTTCCTGCGTCCCACGGAAAGCATGACGGTCTTTCTCCAGCAGCTGGGCCGGGGCCTCCGGCTCTGTGAAGGGAAGGAATGCCTCACGGTGCTGGATTTTGTCGGGCGGCAGCATGCGAACTATCACTTCGATGCCAAGTACCGGGCCCTGCTGGCGGATGCGCATGTGCCGCTCGTGCAGCAGATACGGGAGAATGCGTTCTCCCTTCCCCGGGGGTGCTTCATCAGTTTAGAGAAGGTTGCGCAGCAGACGGTGCTTGCGCATATTGAGCAGGCGCTTACCCGGCGGAAGGGGCTGGTGCAGAAGGTTGGGCGGTTTGAAGCGGAGTCCGGAAAGGCGCTGGATGTGGGGAATTTCTTAGAGTATCATCACCTTGAACCCCAGGAGATCTACGGGCGGTCGAGTTTCCGGCAGTTGTGTGCGGAGGCTCATCTCTGTCCCGTCCCTGCACCCGAAGAGGAGGACCGGATAGTTACGGCAGCGAAGCGATTGCTTCCGCTCAACTCGGTCTCGATGATCCGGTTCATACGGCGGTTCCTTGCTTCGAAGAATTTTGATTTTGTCGGGAAGGAAGATCCCCGGCGCGAGTCGTGCCTTGCGATACTCTACTATTCATTCCACTCGCAGCCACTCACGGGGACCTCGGATCTCCTCACTGGTATGCGGCCCTTCCTTTCGGTGGATTGGATGGTCCGGGAGATCGATGGGTTGCTTGGGTACTTAGAGGACAAGACGGAAGTGCTCGAAGGTTCGCTCGACGTTGGGTTTCCCACGGCCTTGTCCCTGCACTGCACGTATTCCCGCGACCAGATCTTTGCGGGGCTCGGGCATTGGACGTTGTTCCGGACTAGCGTTGCGGGTAAACGCGAGGGGGTGCTGTATCTCCGAGAGAAGAATCTGGACGTGTTCTTCATCACGCTCAATAAATCCGAGAAGCATTTCTCTCCGTCCACGATGTACAACGATTACGCTATAAGCGAGCGGCTCTTTCACTGGCAGTCCCAGAGCACGACATCGGCGTCATCTCCTACCGGGCAGCGGTATGTAAGTGGTTCAAAGGTGCTGCTGTTTGTCCGGGAGTTCAATAAGGTCGGGAATGTTTCGCAGCCGTTTGTGTGTTTAGGTAAGGCGAGGTATGTGAGTCATGAGGGGAGTAAGCCGATGAGTATTGTGTGGCGGTTGGATGCGGAGATTCCGGCGTGGTTCATGAAGAAGGCAGGGAAGGGGATGAGTGGGTAATGAATGCTGAATTCGCAATGGTCTCTCGGTTAATGCAAAAGAAATACAATGCGTTATTTAATATTCAGATTTGTAATATCATGCATTAATGTTCAATTTCTCATTGAGGAGTAGATTTTAATCATGTCAATTGATCCGTCATTCAATAAAAAAATACATCATATTACCCACTATTCAAATTTAATTAAAATAATCCAACAAAATAATTTGTACAGCGGTAATATACTTCAGACTCGCAATATTATTCCGACGAATATTGGTTATACGACATTGAAGCAAAACCGTGCTTGTCATTGTGTTGACATTCGACCGACAACCACCATTAATGATTATGTTCCTTTCTTTTTCACGACCCGGCCACCGATGATGATTGCAATAGCCAAAGGTAGTGTAACAGAATATCAAGGTACTCAAAGGGAGATTATTTATCTTGTATCCTCGATTGGTAAAATTATTGATGCTGAATGTAGTTGGTGTTTTACAGACGGACATGCTATTGAGGCATTGACAGGGTACTACGAAAATCTGGAACAACTTACGGAGATTGATTGGGATGCTATTCGTGATTGGGATTATCGAACCACTGCTAATGATCCGGATAAACCACGAAGGAAACAAGCGGAATTTTTAGTTCATGAGTGTGTTCCATGGACCTGCATCGAATCAATTACTGTTATGGATCTGGAAATGCGAAAATGTGTTCAAGAAATATTATCAAATTCACAACACATACCGCGTATTAATATCGATCGAAATTGGTACTATAATCCAAGGAGGTGTCAAGAATGATTGAAGAAGGAAAGGGGAATTTACTTGATGCCGATGTTGAAGCATTAGTTAATACTGTCAATATTGTTGGTGTCATGGGAAAAGGAGTTGCGCTGCAATTCAAAATTGCATATCCACAAATGTTCAAAGAATATCAAAAAGCATGCAAGCTTGGTCAGGTTCAAACCGGTAGAATGTTGGTATACCAAAATAATGCAATATCAAATCCAAAATTCATTATTAATTTTCCTACAAAACAGCATTGGAAACAAGATTCGAAAATTGAATTTATTCGGGAAGGTTTGGTCTCTCTCGTGGATGTAATTAATTCGAATAAAATTAAATCAATAGCCCTGCCCCCATTAGGATGTGGGATGGGTGGATTAAACTGGATTGAAGTCCTGCCACTTATTCATGAAGCGTTCAGAGATATTCCTGATGTGAAAGTAATCGTTTTTCCTCCTAATGTGTCTAATGTACCCAATAAAATAATTCCAAAAGCGTTATGTCCGGAATTAAATTGGGTAAGAGCCAGTGTAATTAGAATTATGGGACAATATCCCGTTCTTGGTTACGAATTAACATTATTGGAAGCGAATAAACTCTTGTATTTTCTGCAAGAATCCGGAGTTTCATTAAAATTGAATTTTGAAAAAAATACTTATGGACCGTATGCAGATAATTTACGTCATCTTTTGATCAGTTTTGAAGGACATTACATAACCGGCTTGTCTCAAGGATCAACGAAACCACAAACCCCCATTACTCTTAAACCGAATGCACTTCCTGAGGCAGAACGATACATTAATTCAGATAAAGCAAAATTCGAAGAAAATAATAAATTCATTTCAAAAGTTCTCGAGCTTATCAACGGTTTTGAATCTCCTTATGGATTGGAATTATTATCCACAGTCCATTGGACGATCAAGCATGAAAACTATGAACCGACTAATGTTGAGGGGATAATAAGACATATCCAGAGATGGAATAGCAGAAAAAAGCTAATAATGAAACCCGAACATATAAAAATTGCATTAAAACGTTTAGAAGCAACAGGCTGGGTCTAATCTCAAATTAATAATTTTCTCGTATTTATCACTCAAACTATTCATCAAATTTTCCACAACGATTACGCGATCAGCGAGCGACTGTTTCACTGGCAATCCCAGAGCACGACATCGGCGTCATCTCCTACGGGGCAGCGGTATATTAGTGGGTCGAAGGTGCTGCTGTTTGTCCGGGAGTTCAATAAGGTCGGGAATGTTTCGCAGCCGTTTGTGTGTTTAGGTACGGCGAGGTATGTGAGCCATGAGGGGAGTAAGCCGATGAGTATTGTGTGGCGGTTGGAT
>JAURZP010000102.1 GCA_030653335.1 Methanoregula sp.
ATAGAAGATATCACACGGGATCTTGATTTCTCGTTAAAAGACCATGTCCGTTTCGGCCAGAAGATGCCGCTTGTGATCCTCACCGATAATGGATCCACAGAAGAAGACGAACCTTCCTATAAGATCGCCAGTGTATACGAAATCCCGTTTGTGGTCATTGATCACCACCATCCGGATAACACGATCGACAAATACCTCCTTGCTCATGTCAACCCCTACCATGTCGGCGGAGACTTTGGTATCACGGCCGGTATGCTCGGGACTGAAGTTGCACGGATGATCAACCCCAAAGTTGAATCATTGATCCGCCATCTCCCGGCAGTGGCAGCCGTCGGGGACAGGAGCGAGGCTCCCGAGCGGGCATTATATCTTGCCCTTGTGCGGGATAACTTCCCCGAACAGCACTGCAAGGATATTGCCCTTGCTCTTGATTACGAGCAGTTCTGGCTACGGTTTAACGATGGCAGGGAGATTGTAAAAGATATCTTAAATTTAACCGGCAATACCGAGCGCCACAAGAAACTATTAGCCCTGCTAATCGATGGGGCAAACACGATGATCGCTGATCAGATGAGCGCCTGCATGGCTCATGTAGCACCCCGCGTGCTGAAAAACGAAGCACGCCTCTTCCTTCTTGATGTGGAGATTCATGCCCACAAGTTTACCTTCCCCCCGCCGGGTAAAACATCCGGTGAAGTGCACGACCGGCTCTGCCAGCAGAATGCAGGAAAACCGGTTGTTACTATTGGATTTGGGCCGGACTTTGCTGTGCTCCGATCCCGTGGGGTCTTAATGAACATCCCCAAAATGGTCAGGGAGTTGCGTGTTGAGATTCCGGGCGGCGGTATCAGCGGTGGCGGGCACCTTGTTGTTGGCAGCATAAAATTTGTTGAAGGTATGCGCTCTGTGGTTCTCGAAGCACTGATAGAAAAGATTGCCGATGCACAGGTACAGCAATAATTTTTTTTTTAGAATGATTGCCCGTTATACCGAATTCTCGCCGTAAACGTCGACATATGCCTGTATCTCTGCCATTAAAAAAATCAGCTGGACCGGATCGCTCTATAAATTTTTTCTGGTCAGAATTATTGTGCAGTAAGCGAATAAAGACCGAATTTTTCGCCCGAATTTTAGATACCTATATATAGCAGTTAAATTATATGAGTTTCTAATGCTGAGGCACAACATGTCAACTACAAAAAAGTTACGTGAAACGTATAATGAGACCCAGCACAAGATCGTCCAGTACCTCAATTCTGGTATTACCTTGGGTAAGCACTATTTCAAATCAAAATATATTGCAAAAGACCTTGGGTTATCACCAAAAGAGGTTGGAACCAACATGGCGATCCTTGCAGACAACTGCAAAGAACTGGACATCAAGCGGTGGAGCTATTCGAACAGCACAACATGGATGGTCACGCCAAGGGCGTTCTAATCCCATCCATATAATTTCACTCTTTTATCATGGAAAAAGTTCTGGAGTTTGAATCCGAGATTGAATTTGTGGCAAATATCAACGACCACAAAGATTGCCTGATGTCGCAGGACCCAACGCAGGAGACGCCAAACGCTCTCTGGTATAACATCGACATCCCAAAAGGCCATATCTTAAAAGCTGGTGACCGTATCCGTATCACCGTAGAGAAACTCTGATTTTTTTTATCATCTCCAATTAAGGTCGATGAAGTGAGAATCCCTTTACTTTAATCGTAGGAGATGTCAATTAAAGAATTGTCTGAAGCTGTGTTCAAAGAAATCATATCAATGGTTCTGTTTTGTGCTTTCATCCGATTGGATGTTGCAATTCATCGTAACAAAAAGAGAACACAACTTTTAAAAAACCCTTTAACCCGGAAAAAATTCAGTCCGGAAGTTTATTATCTGGTAAAAAGAGAATTTGTGAATAGCTAAAAAAGCGGCAGTGATATCAGGGGAATTTTTTTTAAGGGGATGAAAGCGTGAGTCGTTTTGTCTGTATACATGGTCATTTTTACCAACCGCCACGCGAGAATCCCTGGCTTGAAGAAGTTGAAACTGAAGATTCTGCCTATCCCTATCATGACTGGAATGAACGCATCACTGCCGAATGTTATGCACCGAATGCGGCATCCCGCATCCTCGATTCAAACAAGAAGATCATCGATATTGTCAATAACTATGCAAAGATTAGTTTTAATTTTGGCCCCACGCTGCTTGCCTGGTTAGAACAGAACAACAAGGAAGTATACCAGGCCATACTCGATGCGGATAAAGAGAGCATGAACCGGTTCTCCGGGCACGGTTCTGCCATTGCGCAGGTGTACAACCACATTATCATGCCCCTTGCAAGCAGCAGGGACAAGCACACACAGGTGATCTGGGGAATTAAGGATTTCATATCGCGGTTCGGACGTGAACCTGAAGGCATGTGGCTCCCTGAGACCGCAGTTGACATAGAAACCTTAGAAATTCTTGCAGAACAAAAAATTAAGTTTACCATCCTCTCTCCAAAACAGGCCCGCCGGATAAAACCGGTCAATGACCCGCAGTGGACTGATGTGAGCAGGGGGGGCATTGATACTTCCATGCCTTATCTCTGCCGCTTGCCATCGGGTGAGTCGATTGCAATCTTTTTTTATGATGAGGCGATTTCACAAGAGATTGCCTTTAGCAATCTTTTAGATAATGGTGAAGTGTTTGCCAACAGGATGGTCCGGTATTTCTCCCAGTACCAGAAACCGTCCGGACTCTTAAATATCGCATCCGATGGCGAGACCTATGGACATCATCACAGGTTTGGAGATATGGCGCTTGCCTATGCCCTTTACCTGATTGAATCCAAAAATCTTGCCCGGATTACTATCTACGGTGAATATTTAAGTAAAAATCCTCCCACACACGAGATCGAAATAATAGAAAATACTTCCTGGAGCTGCACTCACGGGGTTGAACGCTGGAGAGAGGATTGTGGGTGCTGTACCACAGGTTCCATTGTTCAGATGACCGCATCCAATCCGTTTGTTCATTCATCAGCACGGGATCGACTAATCGCTGTAAAAAGTTGTCCACTGGTCTCACGACAGAAATGGCGATCCCCGCTTCGAAAAGTCATGGACTGGCTCCGTCAGACACTGGTCTCACTCTTTGATGAGCGGATGAGGCAGTTTGTAACAGATCCCTGGCAGGCACGCGATGATTATATTGATCTCATCCTCAACCGCTCTTTAAAAAACATTGAATTGTTCTTCTCAAAACATGCAGTCCGTATACTTTCTGGCACAGAGAAAGTCGAAGTACTCAAACTACTCGAGATCCAGCGAAATGGGATGCTCATGTATACCAGCTGCGGGTGGTTCTTTGACGATATTTCCGGTTTAGAATCTGTCCAGGTATTGCGATATGCCTGCCGGGCAATGCAGCTGGTACGGGAGGTTGCCGGTCTTGATCCAGAACCGGACTTTATACTCATACTAAAAAATGCCCCCAGTAATGTACCGGATTATAAGGATGGGGCACAAGTCTACAGAAATTTTGTGCAGACATCGGTTGTTGATCTTTCACGGGTGGGTTTTCACTATGCATTGTCATCGTTAATTGTAGATACCCCAGAAAAGATCTGTATAAAAAATTATACTCTCAAAAATGAGGATTACCATAAAACAGAGTCAGGGGAACTCAAACTGGCGATTGGAAAGGTTTTTTTGTATTCCGATATCACGTGGGAAAAAAATACCTTGATGTTTGCCGTTCTTCACTTGGGAAACCATAATTTCATGGGTGGGGCAATAGAATTTTCCGATGATAAGAAGTATTTTTCCATGCGGAATGAATTACTGGACGGTTTTTCCAAAAGCGACATCCCCCGGATGATTCTTCACCTTGAAAACAATTTTGGCAACCGGTTCTATTCACTCTGGGACTTGTTTCGTGACGGGCAGCGGAAGGTATTATTCTCAATTCTTAACTCCACTCTTGCCGAAATGGAAATCTCATTCCGTCACATCTACAACCAGTTTTTACCGCTTCTCCATGCCATGAAAGAGATGCAGATACCCCCGCCAAAAGTGTTAGAGGATCCGGTCTGGTATATCATAAATATTGATCTTAATAAAGTTCTTTTTAATCCCGATCCTGATACACAACAACTTGCAGCTCTTGTCGATGAAATGACCCGGGGAAAATTTGAGCCGGATACGGAAACGTTGAATTTTACTGCAAGCCTTGCAATAACTAACCTCATGCAGCGTCTTTTTGAGAACCCGGATGATCTCGTTCTGATGGAAAAGATTGCAACCGTTTTTAAAATATTATCCCCGCTCTCACTGAACTATAATCTTTGGGAATCGCAAAATGACTATTTCCACATAGGGCAACAAAAAGCCGCAACCATGCAGGCACTTTCCTTATCCGGAGACATACCTGCAAGGCAATGGATTCGGCTGTTTGAAGAGCTGGGAGGTTATCTGGGAGTGAAATTTCAATGAAAAAAATGGCCGTGAAGGAGTTTTAATGACAAGCGATTGCCATAACAAAACTGCACACACGTCAGAAAAAATACGGAGGATAAAAGTGTGAATCAAAGAGGAAGCGGAATCCTGTTACATATTACTACCCTGTTTTCTGATTATGGTATAGGTGATATCGGGCCATCTGCCTTTGAGTTTGTGGATTTTTTATCGGATGCGCAACAGAGTTACTGGCAGATACTTCCCTTAAATCCCACCAGCCCGGAGTTTGATAATTCCCCGTATCATAGCACCTCTGCCTTTGCTTTCAATACCCTGCTCATAAGCCCTGATTGCATGGCAGGAGACGGTTTTTTAAAAAAAACTGATATTGCGGCAATTCCGCAATTTCCCATCGGTCGCGTAGATTTTAATGGCGTTATACAGTTCAAGGAAAAAATATTTTCACTTGCTTATGGACGGTTCCTGCGCGAAAAAACCGGGCTTTCAGAGTATAAAGAATTCTGCAGGAACAATTTGCGGTGGCTTGAAGATTTTGCACTATTCACATCATTGCACCGGCACTATAAAGGCATCAGCTGGAGCAGTTGGCCGGATGAGATAAAATATCGCAAACCCGCTGCACTGGATGCGATGCGACATTCTTTAAAAAAAATGATTGAGAAAGAAAAGTTTCTCCAGTATGTTTTTTATAAACAGTGGCAGGCGCTGAGGAGGTATGCCAAAGAAAAAGGGATCCGTCTGATTGGAGACATCCCGATTTATGTTAATTATCACAGTGCTGATGTCTGGACACACCCTGAACTGTTCCGGCTCGATAACAATCTTTTACCTCTTGTTGTGGCAGGAGTTCCACCGGATTATTTCAGCAAAACCGGCCAGCTCTGGAAAAATCCGCTCTATTGCTGGGAAGAACATGAACGTGAAAATTTTTCCTGGTGGATTGATCGGGTTGAACACAACTTATCCCTGTTTGATTATACAAGAATCGATCACTTCAGGGGACTTGTCGCGTACTGGGAGGTGGCGGCAACAGAAAAAAATGCAATTAAAGGGCGATGGGTTGCGGCACCGGGTGAGAAATTATTAACAGTGATGAAAAACAGGTTTGACAATCTTCCGATTATTGCAGAAGATCTTGGAATTATTACTCCGGATGTATCGGATCTTATTGACCGGTTCGATCTGCCGGGCATGCGGGTACTCCTCTTTGCCTTTACTGGTGATCCTGTTAAAAGTCCGCATGCCCCGCATAACCTGAAACAAAACTGCATCCTGTATACCGGTACGCATGACAATGCGACAATCCGGGGATGGCTCGAATTGGATGCTACTCCAGAAGATAAACAGAGACTTTTTAATTACATGGGCCGGGAAATACCCGCAGAACAATTACCTGCCGAATTCATCCGGCTTGCCATGATGTCTGTAGCTGATACGGTCATCTTTCCCATGCAGGATATTTTCGGACTGGGAAACAAATCCCGGATGAACCGGCCGGGAACCGATGCGGGCAACTGGCAATGGCAGATGGAAAAAGGCATGGTTGGTCATTCTGTTACTCAAAACCTTGCCGATATGACGCGGTTTTTTAATAGAGCACGAAAAATAAATTACGGATAGAGTCCCTGGAATAATGATTCGAACTTTTCTGGACGGTTGAGAAATTCAAGAACCGGAGCCCGGTTTTCAATAAGATTGTAGAGCGGGTCTGGGATTGCATCTTTTACATCTAAAAGGCGCTGCGCTTTTACAAGCCGGAGAACCGAAAGGTTACGATAGTTCGGGTTCTTTACAAACCCTTCTTTTATCCACTCAAAAAAAGCTGCCCCGTTCTGCGCTTCATAGCCATGATAATTGCTGGAAAACTTTGAAGAGACAATATTTGCCATCTGGAGAACGGTAGACCGGGTAGGGTTGATGGTCACATGTCCATATCCCGGGGGAACCACAACAACATCCCCTGCACAGGCAGCGATCATCACGATGTCGGAACACTCCTTGTTCTGGATCAGGTAATGTGCCTCACCGGCAAGGACTTCGTAGATCTCCGGATAGCCGGTACCGGAAGGATCTGCCGGGTGATAATGCCCTTTTGTTTTATTGTACTCTCCGCAGAGTTCCCGTGGGGGGATGACTGTAATATCGAATCGCAGATCCTGTGCGGCAAGCCAGCTGCGATCTTCTGCGGTTCTGGCAACATTCCGGTACATGTAATAGACCGGTCCGGTGCAGTTGCACCCGGGATTTGCCAGAACTCCCCGCAGATCTTCTGCTGTTCGGACAGCCGGTTCGGGCAGCGGTCCGTTCCAGCAGACCATAAACGCAGGTTTTCCGGGCTGGGCGTTTTTAGAAAGATTTCTGTTCATTTCTGACCCCCGATCACTGTCATCGCCAGTTCATAGAACTCAGGGTCTACAGTTTTTAGCTGGTTGACTGCTGATTCAAGCGGGATACTGGTGATCCGGTTTCCCTGCAGGGCCACCATCTTCCCAAAATCCCCGGCATGGACCAGTTGGACTGCGGCAACGCCAAAGCGCGTGGCAAGAACCCGGTCAAACGCAGTTGGCGATCCACCCCGCTGGACATGGCCAAGAATGGTGACGCGGGTCTCGATACCCAGACGGCGCTCAAGTTCCTTTCCTAAAATATTTCCCACACCCACAAATTTCTCATGACCGCATTCATCCCGTTCATTCTCAGGAACTGAAGGCAGACCGAGATCTTTTTCATGAGCTCCTTCGGCAATCACCACAATCGAGAATTTTTTTCCTGCATCGTACCGGTTCTTTAATTTTTTACAGACCCCGTCCATCGTAAAGTGCACCTCCGGGATCAGGATCTCGTCAGCTCCTCCGGCAATTCCTGCCGTGACAGCGATCCACCCCACGTTTCGTCCCATCACCTCTACAACGATGATCCGGTGGTGCGACTCAGCTGTAGTATGGAGACGGTCGATCGCTTCAGTTACTGTAGAAACAGCGGTATCAAAGCCAAATGTCATATCGGTTCCGGATATATCATTGTCAATGGTTTTTGGAATGCCGACCACAGGAATTCCCCGCTTTGCTACATCGCGGGCCGCTGAAAGGGTCCCGTCACCACCAATGACTATCAGCGCATGGATGCCGAATTTTTTTATATTGGCCTTGATCTTCTGGAAATCCGATGTATTTTTTAATGGGTTCGTGCGCGAGGTACCGAGGATCGTTCCACCTTTGGGCAGGATTCCTGATACAGAGAAATCGGTGAGCGGTTCAACATCGCCATCGATGAGGCCCTGCCATCCGTTCCGGATACCGAGGGTTTCAAAGTCATATTTGATTCCCGCTCTCTCAACTGCCCGGATCACCGCGTTAAGCCCGGGGCAGTCACCACCCCCGGTCAGGACACCAATGGTTTTCATACTCTGACAACTCCTGAATACATGGTTCCCTGCCCCGGTATATCTGCATAATGATCGAAAGGCACATCAAGCGGGATACTGATGGGTTCATCTGCTTTCATTGATCGCTCCTACTCTTTCCTTTTCATTCACAGGATATGGTCTTTTTGTATGCAGGGATCGCTATGAATGGTATTACCTGATTGTTTCCATAAAAATCCGGCGGTGGATAATGCGCCAGCAGAGAATCAGCTGGACAAGATCTCCTGCAGTCACGTAGTTTCTGTCTTTGAAGATGGAGATGGGATGGACCCGGGTCTGCTGTTCGATGCTGCGTTCAAGTTTTTTCACCACATGTTCGCTCAGTTCCCCGTCAATAATCAGCTCGCCCATCTTGTGGCCATCCTGAACACTTGTCACAAACTCTAAAGAGAAATTCCGCTCGGATAACGAGAGTATGGAATACAGATCCAAAGAGAGGTCGATATCTTCAATACTCTGCTTCATCCGGTTCTGGGATAGGGTGACCTTGTACACGTTCCGCTCTTTTCCCAACGGCTGCCCGTACCGGGAATAATCGATACCTATGACGGCATCTGCGTACTCCTTCTGGGGGGCGATATAGCGTTCATACTCCGGTTCCCGTTCTGCGATCTCTTTGAGTACTGCATCGCGGGAATACCCCCGCTGGTCTACATCTCTTAGGATCTTCCAGTCATACTTCACCTGCTTTTCTGGATCCACAAAGAGGGTAAAATCAAGATATTTCCGCAGTGTGGGCGTGAACAGCGTGTGAAGCCCTTCAAGTATGAGGATCTTCTTTGGACGAAAGATTTCCGGTGGATCAAATGTGCCTGTGGTATGGTTGTAGGACGGTTTTTCCACTGGGACTCCCCGTCTGAGCGATATGAGATCCTGCTCGAGCCGATCAATCCGGTTTGCTTTTGGATTTAAGGCCGTAATTCCCTGTTCCCTCCGACTGTCCCTGTCCAGACTGTGATAATCGTCAAGCGTGATGGTTGAGATGAGATCATTGCCAAATATACTCCGTACACCCTGCGTAAATGTAGTCTTGCCAGAACCGCTGTCACCGGCAACTCCAATGGTAAAGATGTACGGCGATGCGGCAATCGTATCCTTAAAGTTCAAACGAGGCATGCACAATTCCTAACTGGTGATCGCATCAGGTAAAAAACCATCCCGCATTTCCTTTGAAGTTGGAGTGACACTTCAGATCTTCCTGATTCAGATGAGATACCTGTAAGCGTTTTTGGGCCCGTAAATACCGTATATAATCTAAAATAATCCATCATGTACCCGCACAGAATGGAGACACGCACATTCTCAAGCCGGAAAATCACAAACCGGAAAAAAATGGAGGGCATATCCATGTAATCCTTTTTTTTCATGAGACCGTACGGGCATAGGTTTCAACGAGATCTTTTACTATCGGACCCCAGAGGAAGAGCCGATCCACTTTCTTTCTTCCCCGTTTTCCCAGCGCCTCTGCATTCCAGGGTTCGTCGATCATGGTATTGATACCCCAGGCAATGGACTCCGGGTTCACATCAACTTTTATACCGTTTACAAACGACTCGATGTTCTCCGACAGGCCACCTACATTTGAAGCGACAACACATTTTTCAGCACTCCATGCTTCGAGAAGCACAAGGCCAAACGGCTCATTGCGACTGGGAATTACAACAATATCTGCGGCATTCAGGATACGGATGTACTCTGAGTCAGGTATATAGCCAACAAAGTTTACCGGCAGATCCTTTGAGCGTTCCTGCAGGAGCTGTCGCATACCCCCATCCCCGGCAACGATCACTTTTGCGTCCCAGCGGTGCTGGCAGACTTTTCTTATCGCCTCTATAAATAAATCGGGCCCTTTCTGGTAGACTAACCTTCCGACAAACAGGATCATAGGGGCATAGGGATGGATTCCATACGCCCGTTTCACTTCACCCGGATCAATATTTGACCGGTACTCGCGCGGGACTACGCCATTTGGGATCACATCGCATTTCTCATCAGGGATATTGTATAACATCATCAGTTCATTTTTCAGTGTTGCCGATACAGCAGTCACCCGTTTTGCAATGAGTCCGCCGTACCACTCCTTTCCGGAGATCTCTTTGAACTCCCACCAATCCCCATACTGGTTGCCATACCTCCCGTATTCCGTAGAATGATATGTGAGGATGGTATTTCTGTCCTGCAGGAAATGGAGGGCCTGCACCACATGCCAGTCATGGAAGTGAAGGAAGTCAAACCGGTGGGGGATATCATATTTCCGGAACTGGTCCACCATCGCTTTGCTCATGGAGTCGCAATATTTTACAATATTTTCCCCTTCAGGCTGGCAATAGTGGTAACAGACTCCATTGACGGTCTGGTCGGGCATTGTTCCCCGTGTGAAAAAATGCACTTCATGCTGCTGTTTCACTAAGGTTTCTGCAAGATTGGTTGCCGCATTGGCAAGCCCGCCAACCCGTTCTGCGTACATTGATTCCCAGCAGAAAAAGGCTATTTTAAGTGACTCCACAGCAGTTCCCTCCGTTCTTTTATGACATGAGCCAGATCATGGCGCTCTGTCAGCCCGGCAATGCTCTCAGAAAGACGCGGATCTTCTAAAATATCTGATACCCAACGGGAGAAATCACCCCGTTCCTGGTGGAACTGGATTGAATCCTTTGGAACTATGTATATCAATTCTTCAAACTGGTCAAGGTTATAAGCGGTATGTCCGATGAACCCGGATGGTCCTGCGAA
>JAURZP010000105.1 GCA_030653335.1 Methanoregula sp.
GTGCATGTGAGTTATATTTACAACCTACAAGTAGATAAACCTTCCGGTCGACATTTACAGGCTATTTTAAAATTAAAGCGCGTTCATCCAGATTTTTAAAAATTTTCGGCGGTAAGTAAGTTAGAAAACTACAAACTCAGGTTATTATCTCGTTAAATGCATTCTGGTCTGTGTTTTAAAATTGAAAAAATGAATCTCAACCGATTTTATCGAGAAGCCGGTCGCGGAGCGGGGGCGAGCACGGCGAAGCTGTGCGACGCGGGCGGCGATCAACACCGGGACCTGTTCAAAATGAATTGAGTTTTTCTTCTTGAGGATGTTACGCTCAACGGGGCTCCACCCCTCGCCGCATGGGCTCCCCCAACGAGAGCTTGTTTTGCTGACATGAAGATCGGTCGAGACTGTTCGTCTCCGCTGCACTCCGGTTCGCTTCGCTCTCCTCCATTCCGCTCCGCTCACAGACTCTCCCTTGCTTTTCCGGAGTTGTCTTGTTGGTAGGATGACGCCCCTGGCTCGTCGCGCTGCTCTGTCGCCAGCGGTTGCTCCCGCACGCTCCTCACATACCGCTTCGCGGAATGTTCGTCGCTGTTGATCGTACTCATGTCGAACGCTCATTGACACCTTCACCCCGACCTCTCGCTGATGCACTCGCCCGGTGCGAATGTGGGCCGCTGCGGCCTGACAGCCACCCCTCTTATTCTACCGAAAATCGCGTGGTTAGACCCCGGGCAATTCCAGTACCGATTGTTTCACGCAATCCACACAATAATTGCTGTTAAATAGATGTATGGGTGCGCAGTGTGAAAGTGATTTACATGCGCCGTTTACGATTTGAAGCCCGTATAACCCCTAAAACCAAAACCTTAAATTTCAAATAAACCCATCTTAACAAATCGGGTCCAGGGGCTTACCAAAAATCCTGCAATTTTAGGACGTTTTCCCCCGTAAAACCCGGTCAGAAGGAGTTCTGTATGAAAAAATCTGAAACCATAGGAAAAGATCACGCACTCACTCGCCAGGTGAGACCGTGAAGGAAGAAGAAGGAAAAGCAGGGGCCCTCGTCGCAAAACAGATTGCCCCTGCAACCACCCACCGATTACCAAGTAAAACAGTAGGGGCTGACTCAAATGTTGTACGGGAAGATTAATGATTCTTGTTCTAACTACACTCCCCTTCGGGTAACGCGCGAAGATATTGCAGCGTTTGAAACCCAGACAGGATTTTTCGGTCTCGGCCAGCGGATGGTCCGGGCCGGTATCTGGACTATTGTTAACGAAGGGGAAGGATATGCCATCAAAGCCCGGGCCTGAAACCCGCACCGGTGCTGATGTTCCGCGAGATGTCGTGGAGCCCGGTGAAACGGATTCTCCTGAAAGCGCATCGGAGCAGATCGAAGGCATCCCGCTCTATCTTATCCCGCGAGCTATCGCGGACCAGATCCAAGAGAAGCGTGAAGCGGTTGCCAGTATTGATGTGCGGCAGGGTGTCGGACATTTCTACACGATCACGATAATGACATCAGGGCCCCGTGTGCTCCGGCGCAAGCGTAGAAAAGAGAAGGCAGCAAAGACCGGAGGAGAGACCGGTGAATAACCGCTCCTTCTTCCGGACAACCAGCAGCGGCCAGAGCCCAAAGGTGAACTGTGGATGGACTGCTCCGTGAAGCAGTTGCCCGGATAGCCGGGCCCGGGCAGGTCGTCGAGGTCCGTGCGCTTGCGGATCTGAACACGCACAGCGGGTACTTCAACGATTATGACGCGCTTGTGCGCCAGGTTGAAGCTCTGGGTACTGACTCCGCAATCCAGGGCATCTACATAACGCTCAACGAAGTGAACCCCGCGCTCTTCTCACGGAGGGCGAACCGCATCAAGATGCGGCTTGGGAAGAAAGACAGTTCGACGAGCGACGCGGATATCCTGCATCGCCGCTGGTTGCCCATCGACATCGACCCGCTGCGACCGAGCGGAGTATCGAGCACGGAAGAAGAACATGGGCTTGCGCTGGCGAAAGCCGAGGAAGTCGCCCGGTGGATTGCCGGGCTCGGCTTTCCCGAACCAATCCGGGCGGACTCCGGCAACGGTGCGCACTTACTCTACCGCATTGACCTGCCGAATGATGACGCTGCAACGGCGCTCGTGAAGGCTTGCCTCACGACGCTTGACACGCTCTTCTCGGATGAGCGGGTGAGCGTGGATACAGCGAACTTCAATGCGGCCCGCATCTGGAAGCTCTACGGGACCGTATCCCGGAAGGGTGACAGCACGCCCGAACGTCCGCACCGGAGGAGCTGTATCATCTCGGCCCCGGATGTGCCCGGCGTGGTGACCCGCGAACAATTGGCAACAACTGTCGCCCGGCTCCCGACCGAAGCCCAGGCAACGCAGCCGCCCAAGGCAAAAGACAAAGGCATCGACCTGCGCCGGTGGTTATCCGATCACGGGGTTGGTGTGCAGTCCGAGAAGCCGTATAGTGGAGGCACGCTCTACACGCTCGACCAGTG
Organism: Methanoregula sp.; assembly: GCA_030653335.1. Lineage (GTDB taxonomy): Archaea > Halobacteriota > Methanomicrobia > Methanomicrobiales > Methanospirillaceae > Methanoregula. The sequence goes on from JAURZP010000105.1 coordinate 2,501, forward strand.
CCCGTTCTCATCAGCGCATAAGGACGGAGCGTTTGCAATCCAGTTCGGGAGCGGTGCAATCTTTGCGGGATGCAAGCATGCCTCCTGCGGGGGCGGTACTCAGCGGTGGCAGGAATTGCGGGAAAAGCATGAGCCGGGAAAGAAGCGCCCCGTATCCAAACCGGAGAGCCCCCCGCCCAGGATCCTGCCGGGTCCCGCACCGGGTCCTGAGGATAAACACGTGGATGAGGCCCTGCTGGTGCTGCGGTCCGGCAATCCAATAAGGACCATGCTCCGGACCTTCGCGCTCGATCACGAAGGCGACGAGACGGTTGCCGAGTGCCTGATCATGTCGCTTGCGTCCCGCTCGGTCCTCAACACGACCGGATTGCATGTCTCCGTATCCGGGGAGAGCGGGAAGGGAAAATCTCATGCATTCTCGACCCTGATCCGGCAGGTCCCCGAGCGTCACCAGTTGGCCGGTTCAATGTCGAACAAGGCCCTGTTCTACATCGACAACCTCCAGCCCGGTACCGTGATCGTGCTCGATGATACGAGCCTCTCGGATGATATGTCCGAGATTCTCAAGGGGGTCACCACCTCCTTCAGGAAACCGTTCATGTACCGGACCGTGAACAAGGACCGGAAAGGGTTCGTCTGCACCATTCCGGAGCGCTGCGTCTGGTGGGTGGCAAAGGTTGAAGGCAGCGGTGACGACCAGGTATTCAACCGGATGCTCACCTGCTGGATTGACGACACAATCGAGCAGGACAACCGGGTGCTCTCCCGGATTCTTGAGGACAGCGAGACCCTGCCCGAGCACGGCGAAGAGGAGCGGACCGATGTACTGATGTGCCGGTCCATCTGGGAAGCTCTCGGGCGCGAGCGGCTGCATGTCGTTATCCCCTTTGCAAAACGGATCCGGTTCCAGAGTCAGACGAACCGCCGGAACCCGGAGATGCTGCTGGGCCTGGTGAAAGCTCACGCACTCCTCTTCTCGCTCCAGCGCGAACGGCAGGAGGTGAATGGCGTGCCCTGCATCACAGCAACCCGGGCGGACTTCGACGGCGCAGCCCGGCTCTACAGTCTACTGAATGGCTCGGCTGGTGGGCAGACCACGAAACTTACGAAAATGGAATCGGACCTGGTCGGGGATATCTCTACATTGCGCTGGATCGAATTCACGATCCCGATGCTCCAGAAGGCCACGGGCCTGTCGAACGCGGTCCTGCACCGGCTTATTCATGGCTACACCAGCCGGGGTGCTACTTATTCCGGACTGCTGGAGAAGTGCCCGGCGATCGCGTACACGGACCGCACGGTTGTTTCCGAAGATGAGCAGACCGGTTATTCCACCCGGCGGAGGACGAATGCATACACGTTCGATCACGAATTGTTCAAAATATGGATGGCAGGCGGCACGGTCTGGCTCGATGACAGCCGTGATCCGGACCGTGATGACCCTACGGAATCACGGCAATCCAGCTGCACTATTACGGAAGGTTCCGTGAGATCGAAAGCCGCTGATTCCAGCGGGGAATCTGATGTACTTTGTACAAATACTTCTTTTAGTGTACAAAAGAGTGAATCCGGTGGAAAAATGGATCTCACTAATGGGGATGTAGCAGCAGGTCCATCTGCATGTTCATACGCTTGTGACTCCGGAAATTCCGTAATACCGGAATCGAAAACCGAGCCGGGGCTGCGGAACGGTGAACCGGAATGTCCCAAGCCTCCGATTACCTCACGGAAACCTGCAGAACACTCCGCCGGTATGGGTATTTCTGCTGCCGGACCGGAAAACCGACCGGTGGCCGGCAATCCCACGGAACGCCGGTCCATAAAGGCAGCCGATTACAAAAAACTCGAGATCCCGGAGGGGCGGACAGTCTGTTATTGTTGCAATCGGAAGGGAGCCTTGTATGTTGAGAAATTTACTGCCGAGCGGAAGGCTCGCCCGAAGGACCAGCAGGATGCTCGTCGGATCTGTAAAGCCTGCTACAATGCTGCAGTCCAGAAGAAGCGGACCGAATCCCCGCCCCTGCCCGGGACAATTCCCCTGGCATCGATGCAGCGGATCAGCAGCAGCGTAGGCCGGTGTTCTGTATGCGATTTGGCCCCTGCCGTGTATCTCGACCGCGAGACCGGTGTCCGGCTCTGCGAGCCCTGCTATTCGCGGGAAGCGATGCAGCAGACGCAGCGGCTTGCTTCGGTGTCTGCAACAAAGGAGCTGTGAAGAATGAACGTGTTCTTTTTGGCCGAATTATAATATGAATGAGAATGAGATAAGAGGATAGAAAATAATTCAAGAATTGTTTATCCAGGATTGTTAATCGAGGTCGTAATGGTTCAAATCGGTGAAATCTATATTGGCGGAAATGAGAGGCATCCCCGTAACGGAAATGTGTACAACAGCGGAGTGGCGTTTTCCCTCTCAAAAAAAAGTTCGGTTGATGGTATTTATGAATTCGAGTCCGGAAAATGGGAGGTAGAAATCCAAAAAAATAATCAGAACATCGTCGCCCGTTGTAGAGATATTCTTCCGGAAGAGCAGATTTTACAAACAGGGTTTGATTTCTGTCAGAAGTATCTGGATCTGTTATCTGTCGCCCAGAAAATTACCTTGGGTATCGATAATCCCGGTCAAGAGTATATCCTTGTCTTCAATCATGACGGCCGGATGATCGGTCGCATTGTAACAAATGGAGATTTGGGTCTCTCTGTGGAAGTAACCGCTACTGTAAAAGACAAAGATGGAAATGTGGTAGAACAACCACCAGTACCGCAACCCGACTGGAATCCTGCTTTTCGCTTTTACAGAATTTCCCAATCCGGAAGTGATCTTTATGATGCGTACCGCAATCTCTACCTTGCATTTGAATCCTTGATGCAGGACATCACTCCTATCAACTCCGGAGAGAGAGAAACTGACTGGCTGCTCCGAGCATTGAATAACATCGGACAAAAAATCCCACTCCGGACATTGGTCCCTGATGGAAAAGATCCTATACCCTATATCGCCGGCGTATATTATGAACACTTCCGGTGTAAAACATTTCATGCGAAAAACCGGAATTACATCCTCCCTCACGAATGGGCCGATGCAGAAAAATTATCTGAAGCTTATGAGGGATTACTGCGAATCTGGCGTGAGGTAGCTATTGCATTCAATAATGTCCCTGGTGGCGGAGGTGTAGTAACCTATCAGGGTTTCATGTTCCTGATGGACAACATGGCAAATCAAGGGAACATGATGCAAATCACAGATGATCCATCACCCGAAAATATAACTGACACCAAAATCAGCCCTCTCGGGCATTCTGTTTACTCAACAACTGAAAATAGTTATGTGCGTGATTACCGTCCGGGGATCGTTCTTTTCAAAGGGGATTTTGAAAATCCAGACGATATCAAATTGGGATCGATCCACAGAATCGGTCTGAAATCCGGAGAGACGCTATACACCGTCACATTTTATGAAGATGGTATCAAACCGCTCGGTATCGATAAATTAGAGAGTCACGAAACCTTCAGGTTGGTAAACAAATCTTCCCCAAAAATTATTTTCTAAATTTTCCCGTGACGGCTTCGAAAGAAATGAACTCAATGGCAGTGTTGGTATTAGACGCAAGTCTGATACGATTGGACGTTTGTCTGATCAAGCGTTAGGGAAAAGAATGGCTCATCTGTAATTATGGTAAAATCGCTCATTTCCCTTCAATTATGATTCCGGGAATGCCCGGAGATTGACCAGTGAGCATAACGTGAGCATAACTTTTGACTCAATGCCCGGAGATTGACCGGTGAGCATAACGTGAGCATAACTTTTGATTTAATGCCCGGAGATTGACCAGTGAGCATAATGTGAGCATTGTAGTTTAAAAAAAAAATAAATTAATTTTGCTGACGACAATCTTGCCCATTCATACAAAATTTATGCAGGGGTGTCTGAAAAGAAGTACTGTGCGGCACGGTACTTTCCATCTTTTTTTATGGAAGGATTTTCCTGCATCAACTCGTTCATAAGACGAGTCACCTGATGCCGGTTGAGGTGGGTTATCTGCCTTATCTCGGCATTCTTCAGGTACATATCTGCCCTCCCCTGTTTTTGTTGCAATACACTAAGGATCCGGGTTTTTGCGGCATCCCATTCAATCCGCCGGTCCCCATAGGGGTGACCTGAAAGATCTAACTCACGATGAAGTGATGGAACAAGTGACCAGTAATAACTCCTGCCCGAACCCCCATGTTCCAGATAACTTCGTTCATGCTCCATAGCATGAAGAATATCCCGGGCCTCATTTTCTGTTCGCTGGATAAGTTGCGCGGCAGTCTTTGTATCGATCTCCCGGGTTGACAGGAGATATTTCAGGATAAGGAGATGATCGACTGTCAATCCTCTGCCCGATGAAACTTCCCTGTCAACAAAAGCCTTGAATGAAGAAGAGATCTCTCCACCTTTCAATAAGACCTTGACAGATTCACCCTGCTCATCAATACCCGGGGGTTCTTTCCCTTCGATGAGCATTCCGCGAAACATCCGGGACATCCCGAGATTGCTCCGGTTTACAAGCCGGAGTTTGGTGAGAGCTTCGACAAGCAGGGGATTGCGGGCAACAGGAACGTGATGGAGAATATTCTGTGGAGTGATCCCTCCGATAAATCCGCCAGGGTTACCGATTTCGAGATGATCAGGGAATTGTTTGATGAGGATTGGACTGTTGATCTGGAAATCCGCGTGGCAGAGTGCGTTCATGAGTACTTCACGCAGCACAATCTCCGGGTACCTGCGATACTCGTAATGGAACATTCCATAGCTTACTGTGGTAAGGGGATTGTCCGCCATGATTCGGTCGGTAATGCGATCAAGTGCTACTATGAGTGATTCGGCTCCATCCATACGATCGGTGTACTGAGTATCATCGGTCATCCGAAGATGAATCCAGTGATAGTGCGGGAAATATTCGTGGATGGATGTCTCTTTACCGACAAGAAGCAATCCTGCACGGGTGAGCTGATTGTTTTTAATAAGTCCCAGCGTTTTTAAAAGATCAAGATCTGTCAGGGAAATGAGATCGGCAGGAGCCTGTTCTTTCACTGCCGCCTTTCTCACCGCTTCCATTGCTGCAGAGGAGATATGACTTTCAATTGCACCGGGTATTCGTTCAAAAGTATAATCACTCTCGCCCGTTTCAATGGAAATTTTCCGGCGCAGAGTGCCGGTCAGTGGTTTGCAATCCGTTCCTATACGGATTTTTCCCTGTCCGCTGGTATCGGTATATGGAGGCAGACCCCGATTAATTTGCATAACGAGAATTCGCCCGGTACCTTCAGGCACCATCAGTTCTTCAAAAACCGGAGTACTTTTAGGATCAGTAGAATCGTAGATCTGGCGCAGGAGAATGTTTTGATCCACTTCCAGCGGAACTCCGAGAATTGCATGTGCTCTGCCAAGGATTTTATCGCTCACTCCAAAAACAACGGTGCCTCCGCCTCCGTTCGCCATACAAATTGCCATCTCAATGACGGTTTTAACGGCTTTTTGGATGCTCTTTCCATCCCATTCTTTGAAATCGAGATCCTGATCTTCGAGATTATCGGCTATTGTTGTATCAAGGTCATTGAGCAATTGAGATATTTCAGCAGCGGAACGCATAATGAAACCATCGTGGATTGATAAGTCCTGTCCGGATCTCTCCGGATGATCTGTATAGGATAATCTGCATTTACATTCTTAAAGTGTATTTGTTCGGGTGTCCGCCCGGTGTTTGTCCTACAAAAAATATGACGCTGCCATGATGGTTGAGGAATTCGCAGACAGGTTTGAGTGCGGGGCTCAATGAGGAGAGGGATTTTTGAATATTTTCCTTATCAGCAATACTCAATCCATTCACCTTTCCTAATCACCCATACTCATCATCAAGTCACGCTTATATCACTGTGAGTAATATGAGAATATAGCCCAAGGGCCCGGGGCTGGAGAAAAAAGTATGGCAGATTTCGTACAGAACTCACAGACCAAGAGCGCAATCCGCGAACTCGCGGACCCGATTGCAGACGTTGGGGCGTTCAACACGATCGTCCAGTCGGTTATCACCGGTAACCCGTTTGCATGTGTATCGTATATCACCGCTGGGGTAACCCACGACCCGGTTGAAAAGACCAAGGAAGGCTACGTGGCGAAGATCATCTACCAGGACTCCGATGCAAAGATTGTCGGCAACCTGTCGGACAAGTTCAACACCATCGCCGGGTTCAATGCAGGGGCCACTGCGATTCTCGCAAACACGGCCCTTTCAACCGCTCACGGTGGCACTCCCGTTCGTGACACTGACAATGAAGCGTTCAGCGCAACGCTCAAGTGCCACGACCCGAACGGCGAACTGTACATGGTGAACTTCAGCCGTG
>JAURZP010000109.1 GCA_030653335.1 Methanoregula sp.
GTCGCACGCTTCGCACAGCTTCGCCGTGCTCGCCCCCGCTCCGCGACCGGCTCCCCATATTCCAGGTTAAAACCCTGTTTTTCAGACATCCCCGGAAAAAACGACCCTCATATTCGCATTCCGGCAGCCTTTTCGGGGTCCGGATGGGGTAAATTAAGGGGCTAAAATAGCATCGATTTAAGGGCCTTTGGTGGGCTTTTAACGAGATGCATTCCTGCCGTATTTTGGCAAAAGGGGCAAGAATTAAGCGTATTTTTCAAACATAGCAAAACGGACGATTTTACGGGGTTTTCCGGTTAGGGGTATGACAAACGGAGCCCGAATTGGGCTTATTTTCCCTGAGGGGAATTTCCCCTCTTTTTGAGGGTTTCAGACGAGATAAATTGGGGGTACCTCTTTTTCCAATAATCAGATTGTACTCAATTTTTACAAATATTGGTTGGATCATATGCCTGATTTCGGTTATCTCCATATCCCCCGGTATTAATATCGAATACAAAAATACCAGGATGATTGCCAGAATTAATCATATCACATAAGGTCCACGGATAGGCTTCTGCATAATCAGATGTATTACCGAACCATTTTGAGGAATTATTAGAATCTAACATGCCATATCGCTGGACATCAAAAAACTTCCATACGCCGTCAATAAATACTTCGTTCCAGAGATGCCCGTTACCTTCCGATTGGATAATGCGTGTGGGGAAACCAGATTCGTTCGCTGTTTCATTAAAAAAAACAGATAATTCTTTGCACGCTCCGGTTTTCTGATAAGCAATCCAGAATGGATCTCTGTTCAAAGCAATCATACCTTCATGAAAACTAATTTGTCTTACTCGGCCCTTTTTGTCCATTAAATAGGTATTTTGTGGATCATCTGATGATCCTATAGAACTGATATTAGTTTGCCCCAGAATTCGGCAATGGTTATAATGTAAATCATCATCAGGATAATAACAAAAATACTGCTCGGGATGTGGCCAATACGGATCTGTAAAATTGTTTTTGATTAGTTCAGCAATAAGAGCCAGTCTTTTAGGATTTTTTCCAAGATAGGAAGTTGCATTCACAATGGTAGCAATCTCTTGTCTCCCACTTTCATGAATCATTGGATAGGTTGTTTTGTAATGTTCATCCATTTCCTGATATTCTGGATTCGGAAAAGAGCATCCAGCGATAAAAATGAGCCACGTTAAAAAAAATGTAAAAAAGAGAACACTTTTTTTCATATAAAGTGTTTAGATTCCTTAGGACGAAAAATTATCCGTTGATGCGAGATCGCTGATGTTTAATAGCAAATCCGTAATAATTCAAAAAAAAAGAATTTTCATTTACAATTAGGGTATTATTGACATCATTATCCCAACCACCTGCTGAGCGGTCACCGGGTCCACCACCCGGGCCAGCACGAGACCGGCCATCATAACGAACAAGGTCCAGAATACATTTTTGACCTGCTCGTTCTTCCCGAACATATCGATCACCGCGTCCGTATCCGCCTTCATCGCCCATTGCATCAGCTTAGGCAGGAACACAAACAGCGGCAGGAACAGGACCGCAGCGCTGATGAATGCCAGGGAGATCTCCGCGCGGCCTGCAAGGTAGATCCCGACCGGGACCGCAAACATACCGGCCAGCACAGCCGCCATCCCGACCTCCCCGAACCAGAAGTAATGTTTTTTCTGCGTGTAGTTCACTCGCTCCGCATCCGTAAGCGCAGAAAAATCAAAAATACCAAACGTGTTCAGCATCCCGTACCAGACCGCGTGCGTCTCCTCCGGGTCCGCAACTAGACCAAGAAACAGCACCGCGACCGGTACAATGAGAAGGAGAAGGGGGAGATGGGCCAGCACAAAGACAATCCCGAGCAGGACCCCGGTTCCGCAGATGGCGGCCCGGGTCTGCAACTCATTCTCGAACATCGGTACTCTCCGCAATACGGATCTCAAAGACCGGGCTCGTGTATCCGCCATTCTCCGGACTGAAATCCCGGACCCGGCCCATCTGGACAAACTTGCGGCGACCGGTCCGGATCTGGACCGTATGGATACCGGGCGCTCGCGGATACACCCGGCGGCCATCGATGTCATGCATCTCATCATAAGGCGGGATGTCGAACCAGTCCGGCCAGAACCGGACGCCTCGCGGGATATCTGTTCCCCGGCGCAGGTCCTGCATCCGCATAGGCACGA
>JAURZP010000121.1 GCA_030653335.1 Methanoregula sp.
TCAGGGGCAAGAGTTCGCAGTGTTTTTGCCGACTTCCGGTTTTTCATCACCCGGATATTTCGCGATTCATAGTCTGCCAGCACGCTCATGTATGTTTTAAATGCATCATCGGCCTCGTGGTGGCTGAAGTAGGTATGGACTTCTCCGCACGTGCCGTATTTGGAAGCCATGTAATAGAAATGGTCGCTGGTCTGGAGATATCGCCAGATTGGTTTATCAACTGCATAGGGTCGTGCCAGCTGGACTGCATGAAACGCTGCCAGCTGCCGGTCGTTTCCCATCCATGCGGAGGTATCCTTCTCAAGGTCTGCCCACGAGATGGTCTCCTTTACATCAATTTCTCCGACTGGTGAGAAACGGGCAATGCTCTCTGATGGCAGGATTGATTCAATATTTCGTTTTGCAAGTTCATCGGGCAGGGAGTTTAAGAAGTTAAATATTCCGGTCTCCTGCCAGAAGTGCTCGCCAAAGGTTTCGTAATCCAGGAACACATTGATCACATCTCCATGAGATGAGGCGATCCATTGGGCATAGGTATCGGCAGTTAACGGAAACATGTCCCATGTGCGGTTCGCAAACCGGAATGCAATGTCATCGGAAAACCTGGTGTTTCGAAGTATTACCGGAAGATCTTTGCAGCGGTAGAGATGATTTGGGCTGCGCCACCCAAGAATGCGGTCTACTCCTTCTGTGTAGATACCGGAAAAACCCATCTCTTTTGTGGTGGCGGCTACATCGTTGTTGAATGTGAATTCAGTATTTTCAAAGATTGTGGGTCGGACTTTGAACAGGTCGTGCATCAGTTCGGAGTGAAGCCTGACTTGTTCTTTGAATTCAGTTTTATCATGAAAACAACTGGCAATACTGTGGTAGTAGGTCTGCCCGATCATCTCGCTGTTTTTATGTTCTGCCACCTGTTCAAAGAGTGAGAGGGTATCCTTGCTCCATTTTTCCAGCTGCTCAATGAGTATTCCCGATAAGGAAAATGAGCAGGAAAAACCATCATCGAGTTTTTCTAAAATAATTTTTGTTGCAGGATTGTAGCACTTTTCTGCGACACGCTCCAGTATTTCTTTATTCAGTCCGTCAAAATAGTGATCAAAAATCTCTTTTTTTTTCAGTTTAGGGTTGGGTTCAAACTGGCGGTTCAGCCGGTATGGCTGATGAACTTCAAAACCGATACAGATGGGTGGCATGGCAATCACTTGTTGTTTTTTTAAAAGGGGATAACAATCCAACCGTGTATCAGACAAGCTGGACGATCAGTGCCAGCCGGTTATTTTTTTTAAAGATATCCATGAGAAAGCAGGGATATGAATATATCCTCATGGAAGTTGCGGACCGTTCCTTTCCCCGGTATTACTAAATAACCGGTTTGTATGATATATACGTTTCTACAATTACAGCCAGAGATCAGAATAAAAAAATGAAACGCAACATGGGGAATTGCACCTGACGGCATTGATTTATTTTTTTTGTTAAATCCTGCCGGCGATCTGGCAAATTTTTATGTAATGCGGCAGGATTTTTTTTGTTCAGAACTGATCCAGAACAAAAGCACTGGATGAAAGAATATCTCCAAGTCCGGAGGATTTCTTAATATCTTTTACAATGATTGCCGGAATCATCACAATCGTATGCGTTTTGGTACGAAAAATACCCGGTGATATTTGCGGGCCGAATGTCTTATCCACTTCCGCAATAGCGATGATGCCTGCGGGTGAAATTTCCATATGGGTTCCATGTGCTGCCTGAGCAACTGCACGTGCGGCTGATAGCAGGGCATTTTGTGATTTTTCCGCATGTGCGCAATCATTTCTGATAACCTGCACATAATAGCCAAACGTGTGAAGATGGAGACGTCTTAGTCCGCTTTTTTTACAGACAAAAAGAGCTCCTTTTACCAGTTGAAGCGGAGAGAGAATCTCAAAAATTTTCGGGTCTCTGTTGTTGGAGTTCAGACAATCAAGGAGTAACACAAGTTCGTGTTCATTGAGTCCTATACTGTCTGCCACCGGCAGAATATGCTTAATAAAACCGCGAATAATTTTATTATCGTTAACCGATACGCATTCCACATGAACCCGCATCCGGTTGTTATTCTTTTTCATAAGCCGGCACTGTTCTGCTGCCTGACAAAATTCTTCATCGGTCTGAAGGTACTGGTAACCGGAGAGAAACGCACGGGTGTAATGAGCGATTCCCTGACTGAACGCATCCATTCTCTTACCCGGAATAAGTACAGATTCCGGAGTATGAGCCGGGGATGCAATGAAACGATTATTTCTTGGGGTCACTCCTTTTTCGAGAGGCACAAGATCTGGCGGATATTCAAAGATGAGATGGATGGTATCAGAAGAGGGTTCATTTCCCGCTTTGAGATCGAGCAGATGGACCCCTGCATTGGTAAGGATTTTTTGGGTGTCCGGTCCTGGGGAATGGGTGATACAGAGCACATCTGAAATGCCGGACGATGCCAGGTGGACTGCCGCGATACCGGCCTGACCTCCGATGACGAGATAGCCGTAATCTGCAAACAAGCGGGTGAACTGCTGGTACATATGAGGGTCTGTCACAAACCACTCTTCAGCTGTGCAGGTCTGCATGGAATGCAGGAGCTGCAACCGTAGTTCTGAGAGGATTGGGAGATTTAAGAGCGATGATCCGAGTAATTCCGGAGTTACGGTTATGATACGGTCAAGGTTTACATTGAATCCGACAATTGTTGAGTTTAACGGTATGGAACTGACATTATCGTAGAGTTTTTGCCATATACTTTCGTCCATGTGAAAATTTCCCTGAATTCTTTTTTGGTGTTGTGTGATTTCAAATGTTTGATTGAAAAAATCCGGAGTATTTGCATGAATCAGTGAGTCTGGAAAGAATTGTGAAATTCACGTCTATATCTGACGAATGATTTCTTCACATTTACCCCCAAAAAGGCGTTTCTTTCACTTTCCACCCACTTTAGCCCATCAGACAAGAGATCTGCCTTCCAATTGAGCCCAATTGAGCTCTTTTTAGAGCCTGATTTATACTGAATCCAGCCTAACGGGGCGCATTTTGCAGTTTTCCGAAAAGATATAGATCCATTTTTTGCGAACTAGACACTTTTTTTAAGAGCCGTGACTCTTTATGCGAAGGAGGTCTACGTCGTAGAAGTGGGTATTTTTATATCTACACTCATCCCATCCCCTTTTACACCCGGCCCCCTTCACTGATAGATGGTCTACGACGGAGAAATGGGTTTGGCGGAGTGCAGGTCAAAAAAAGGAACGGGACTGTGTATCCGAACCTGTTGGTCTGATTATATGCACCCGGAATGCCTGCAGCATGAAAAAATGGATTTTTATTCCATATGACGCCTTAAAAAACCCCGCTGGAGTACAGATAAAAAAACTTCAAAGGTTTTCACGCTAAGATAAACAAGCATCGGACAAAAAAACCCTAATCATCCCGGCAAAAACCGGATAATCCAGAATTCAATACAAAAAAAATATTTTCATTACAATACTTTTTAAAGGAGTTAAATCCACTACTCTTTGACTGAGGGGTATTTGTGGCTGTCAACAGCAATACGGATTTTCCAAAAGTACCGGATCGCATTTCGGGACTCATCGATCTGGCATACAATCTCTGGTGGAGCTGGAACCCGGCTGTAAAGATGGTTTTTAAAAATCTAAACCCTCAGGCATGGGTCGATAGTATCCATAACCCGGTAAAAATGCTGCGGGAACTACCTGAAGAAACCCTGGTGGCCGCTTCTAAAAACCCCTTGTACCTCAGACATTACGATCTCGTGATGGCTTGTTTCAAAAAGGAGATGAACCAGAACAACAGCTGGTTTACCGAACATTTCCCTGATAGTCAAGGTCTTTCTATTGCCTATTTTTCTGCAGAATATGGGCTCCAGCACTCCCTGCCTTTTTATGCAGGGGGTCTTGGTTTTCTAGCCGGGGATCACTTAAAAGAGTCCAGTGATCTCGGCTTGCCGCTTGTTGCTGTTGGCTTTATGTATTCGGAGGGGTATCTTCACCAGCATATCGGAGCAGATGGATGGCAGGCCGATATCAATGAGCTCCTGAACCGGGATGCAGCGCCAATCAAACGAGTCATGTATAACCATGACACCCAGCTGGTGGCGCGGGTACCGTTTATCAATCCCCCGATCTATGTGGCAGTCTGGAAAGTTGACGTAGGAAATATTCCTCTCTACCTGCTGGATACCGATATTAAAGAGAATAGTCCGGTCAACCGGATGATCTCTTATCGCCTCTACACCGGTGACAATGAACTGAGACTCCGGCAGGAGATTGTGCTTGGAATTGGTGGAAGTTATGTTCTGGACATTCTTGGCATACGCCCTTCCATTATCCACCTGAATGAAGGGCACCCGGCATTTGCCCTTCTCGAACGGATTCGCGAACAGGTTTCTGAAAATATGAGCTTTTCAGAAGCCTCAAAAATAGTGCGCGAGACAAGCATCTTTACCACCCATACTCCGGTACCGGCCGGTCACGATGCATTTCCCTACTCCCTGATGGACAAATATTTCTCTCATTATTTTCCCCTTCTTGGTATAGACCGACAAACGTTCCTCGACTTAGGACATACCTCAACGGATCATGGGGAATTGTTCAACATGACCGCATTTGCCTTGAAAATGTGTACCTTTAAAAATGGCGTAAGCAAAAAGCATGGCGAGGTTGCACGGGAGATGTGGCAGCCACTCTGGCCGGACATCCCAAAAGAAAAAATTCCGATCCGCCACATAACAAACGGCGTACATGTACCAACGTGGCTCGATCCCAAAATGGAACTCTTATTCAACAAATATTTCTCACCCTCCTGCCCGAAATGGATGGAAGAACATGACAGCCCGCTCATATGGGAAATGATCAGTGAGATTCCGGATGAAGAATTATGGGTGGTCCATACTACGCTCAAAAGAAAACTGGTCAACAGGATACGGGAGTTCAAGCGCCGTAAATGGAGTGGTGAAGGAACGGATCCTGTCAATGTGATTACCGGTGGAGCCCTGCTCGATCCTTATGCCCTCACAATTGGATTTGCCCGCAGGTTTTCTACCTATAAGCGTGCCGATCTCATCTTTAGTGATCTCGAACGACTCAAAAGGATTGTAAACAACCGGTGGATGCCGGTGCAGATCGTTTTTGCAGGAAAAGCTCATCCTGCCGATGACGATGGAAAACGAATCATCCAGAAGATCTACCGGTATGCCCACCAGCAGGATTTCGGTGGGCGGATTGCTTTTGTTGAGGACTATGGAGAACAGATGGCACAATATCTTGTGCATGGTGTTGATGTCTGGCTCAACAACCCGGTCCCCCCCATGGAAGCCTGCGGAACCAGCGGGATAAAAGCCTCGTTAAACGGGGTCTTGCATATGAGTGTGCTCGATGGCTGGTGGATTGAAGGATATAACGGGAAAAACGGGTGGGCTTTTGGAGACAGTGCTTCCGGACTGAACCAGGATCGCGGGGATGCCGAACAGCTTTATAATCTGCTCGAACGCGAAGTGATCCCGATGTACTACACACTTTCCGATGACGGAATTCCACATATGTGGGTGAAAAAAATGAAAGAGACCATAAGGAGCACTGCCGGCAAATTCTCTGCAAAAAGGATGCTAAAGGAATATGTCAGAAACGGGTATTACCCTGCCCTGACGTTAGCGGCGAACTACAAAAAAGAGGTGATATGACCACTTTTTTTATGGTTGTTTTTGCCGGCTCCGTTTTTTAATTGTTGCAGAGTTCCTGCATTTGCCCGGTCAAATATTAATATTTCTGGTGTGGGAATGGATTTGCCTCTTCAGGCAACCTTGCCACCAGTTTTTTCATTTTCAAGAATTGCAGCCTGGGCTGCTGCCAGCCGTGCGATAGGTATACGGGGGCCGGAGCAGGAGACATAAGTCAGGCCAATCCTGTGGCAGAACATAATTGAAGCGGGATGCCCGCCGTGTTCGCCGCAGATTCCAACTTTCATATCCGGACGGGTGTGTCGTCCCCATTTTACTGCCTGTTCCATGAGGCGTCCAACACCTTTGACGTCCAGTACTTCAAACGGGTTGTCCTGCAAAATGCCGCTCTGGTTATACATGGGCAGGAATTTGTTCTCTGCATCTTCGCGCGAGAACGAGAACGTTGCCTGCGTCAGGTCATTTGTCCCAAACGAGAAGAATTCCGCCTGTTCGGCAAGATTGTCCGCCCGCATACAGGCACGGACTACTTCTAACATGGAGCCAAACTTGAAATCAAGTGTTACCTTATAGACCG
>JAURZP010000134.1 GCA_030653335.1 Methanoregula sp.
ATAATGTACTGTGGTTTAAACTGAGGGTTTCCGATGAAAATTGCATTATTCAGAAACATTGGAGAGCCCCCTCTTTTATAATTGCGATGAACGCCGCCGCCCCCGAAGGGACGCCCCCGCGGCGGGTTGGATGACTAAAAATGCATTAACCCACCTTAACCGACCCTGATTCGGGACACACTCATTCATTCACGATCTTCAGATTCCGGTATATGCCTGACAGGAGCATCTCTGTTTTGTCAGATATGATCCTGTGGGAAAATGAATGGGGGTCAAGGGGATGCTCCCCTTGGGCTGCCTCCCCCTCTGGGGGAGAGAGGGGGTCACACTCATATTATCAGAAAAACATGAACAAAATGATAGATAAAACAGATTATTACTGAGCAAGAATTTCGTATATCGAGCGAACCATTCACTCCGGCGAACGGTTCCTCAGTACGCCCATGAACAGGCACTCATCCGCAGCGATCGAATCAATACCGACCTGATCCCCGATGGGAAGCCCGATGCCCCGGATTATCGCTGCAGGAGTACACTCATCCGCTTCACCCATCACCAGTTCGGCAGCAGATACGATGTTGTCTGCCACCGCCCGTTTCGTTACTTCGAGTTTGCGCCCAAAGAGATCGTTCCTGCCACGGTCATCGATGACCGCAGTAATCCCTGCGCAGCCAATCGCAACACCGCTGCAACCGAGGCGCATTGCGTGCGTCCGGCTGTCCGCGATGATGACTCCGACCTTCACGCCGTACCTGCGTTCGATTAGCGCTTTGATTGCAAGAGCACTCTGGTCCGGATTTTTGGGAAGGGGGGTCACGCAGCCCGTGGGTGCGTTGGACGCATCGACACCGGCATTAGGTAACAGCGTGCCGGCTTTCATGCACAACAAAAAGCCGGGTATCCCGCCCACAATCGAATCACTCTCCCGCAGCACAACTTCTGCGGTACAGGGATCCATCTGGTATTTTCTTCCCAGTTCCTCTGCCCGTGGCGAAGGGATGATCGTAGAAAGATCGATGATATTTCCCTCAGCCGTTGCAACCGCCGTCTCGGCAAACACAAGGATATCCCCCTCAAGAATCCCCCCGCATTGCATGTCTGCGGCATCGGCAGCACGATCCGCAACAGAGTCGCCGCTATGGATGATTCCGGTAGAAAGTCCGAACACCTCAAACGAGGTGTTCACGGCCGTTTCACCAGCCGTTCAAAGACGGATATGAGATCCCGGGTCTGGGGTACGTCATGCGTCCGTACAACCGATGCCCCTTTCTGGAGCAGCACCATGGTCACGGCAAGACTGCCTGCCAGTCGGCCTTCGGGTTCCCTGTTCACGAGATTTCCGATAAAGCTCTTGCGCGAGACTGCGGCAAGGACCGGGCGATCAAATTCGGAAAAACGCTCATAATTCTGGCAGAGTTCCCAGTCATTGTCAAGCGATCGCAGCGGGCTCCAGTATCCGACACCCGGGTCGAGCACGTAGTTGTCAATCCCGGCAGACTCGCACCGCTGGACAACCGTTTTGAGTGTTGTCATCGTTGCGTCCAGCCCGACCGCATCCCCCGGGGTGTAATTTGCCGCCATGAGAAATGCCGGCAGTCCGGATTCGGCAAGACGTTTGGCATAGGCAGGGGATGATAACCCGGAGATATCGTTTGCTGCATGGATGCCATGTTTCAGGCAGACCTCGAGCACCCACGGGTTCATCGTGTCTACTGATAGGGTAAACCCGGTCCCGTCCAGCTCTTTGAGGGCAGCATCGATCCGGGATGCCTCCTCGCTCCCGCTGATCGCCTGTGCATTTGGGGCTGTGCTTCGGGCACCGAGATCAATGAGATCAGCGCCCTGCTCTATCATCTCTGCTGCCTTTTTGTGAACCTCGTTTGTCGGGATATAAGAATCGGTATAAAATGACTCATAGCTGCAGTTGATGACCCCCATTACCCTGACAGGAGCATCTCCCCCGATGGTGAGTTTGTTGATTACGCACTGTCGCATGCCTTCACCTTTGCTGCCCGGAACGTGTTTTCCATCAGGGTTGCAATCGTCATTGGGCCAACGCCGCCCGGAACCGGAGTGATGGCGGAGGCAATTTCGACAACCTTTGCATAGTCCACATCGCCGACCAGTTTTCCGTCCAACTGGTTGATACCTACGTCGATTATAACAGCACCCGGCTTTACCATTGCCGGCTGGATGAAGTGGGCTTTACCTATCGCAGAAATAAGAATATCGGCCCGCTTCAGTTCTTTAACGAGATCCTTTGTCTTGCTGTGGCAGATTGTTACTGTTGCATCAGCGTTAATCAGCAATGCTGCCATGGGGCGCCCCACATCAATGCTTCGCCCGACAACAACCGCACAGGCACCCGCGAGCGGAATCTTATATTCTTTTAAGAGGGTCATGATCCCGGTGGGTGTGCACGACGTAAAACGAGGCCTGCCTGAGAAGAGGAGCCCCATGTTCTCCGGGTGATACCCATCCACATCTTTCTGTGGGTTTACCACTTCGATCACACGTTCTGCATCCACCTGTTTTGGGAGCGGGAGCTGCACGAGAATCCCATCAATATCGGTGTCCCGGTTCAACCGTGTTACCGCTTCGACCACCTTTTCTGTGGTGGAATCTTCCGGCAGTTCAATTCCCACCGATCCGATACCCACCTGCTCGCAGGCGCGGTGCTTCATCCGCACATACATCTTTGAAGCCGGGTCGCTGCCCACGATCACTGTAGCAAGGCGGGGAAAGATCCCGGAATTCCTTATCTCTTCTTTGAGGTGTTCAAGACGCATCTCCGAGCACTTTTTGCCATCAAGAATAATGACCATAGGGATTCCTTAAAAACTGGGTGAATTATTCCGGGTAGATCGGGAATTTTTCAGACATTGCTTTGACTTTTATATGAACATCCTTTATTGCGGCTTCGTTGTGAACATCCTTAACAATGGTGGCAATCCAGTTACCGATGTTGCGCATCTCTGCCTCTTTCATACCGCGCGAGGTGACCGCTGGTGTGCCGACACGAAGACCGCTTGTGATAAACGGGCTCTTGGTCTCATTGGGAATCGTGTTCTTGTTCACCGTGATGCCCGCTTTACCGAGTGCGACTTCTGCATCAAGACCGGTGATACCCTGAGCGGTCAGGTCAAGGAGCATCAGGTGGTTGTCGGTTCCTCCGGAGACGAGCCGGAGACCGTTGTTCATCAACGTCTCTGCCAGCACCTTTGCGTTCTTTACTATCTGCTGGCTGTAAACTTTGAATGAAGGTTTGAGCGCTTCTTCGAAACAGACTGCCTTTGCCGCGATGGTGTGCATTAGGGGGCCGCCCTGCATGCCGGGGAAGATTGCCTTGTCAATAGCCGCCGCATATTCGCTGTTGCACATGATCGCGCCGCCACGGGGACCCCTCAGGGTCTTGTGGGTAGTGGTGGTAGTGAAGTTCACTACGCCGACTGAGTTCGGGTGGACACCCGTTGCGCAGAGCCCGGCGATATGGGCGATATCGGCCATACAGTATGCACCCACCCCGTCAGCAATCGACTGGAATGCCTTGAAGTCGATGGTGCGGGGGTATGCAGATGCACCGCAGACCAGCATCTTTGGCTTTTCCTTCTTTGCCAGCTCCTCAACCACCCCGTAATCAATGGTCTCGGTCTTCGGATCAACACCGTACTGGGCAACCTTGTAAAACTTGCCGGTAAAACTGACCGGTGAGCCGTGGGACAGGTGACCGCCCTGCGTAAGCTTCATGCTCATTAAGGTATCTCCCAGGCTCATGAATGCAAAATAGACCGCCATGTTTGCCTGGGTGCCGGAGTGCGGCTGTACGTTGGCATGCTCTGCCCCGAACAGCTTCTTTAACCGGTCGCGGGCAAGGTTTTCAGCCATATCGTGGAACTCACAACCGCCATAGTACCGCTTTCCTGGGTACCCTTCGGCATATTTGTTGGTCATGATCGAGCCCATTGCCTCAAGCACCGCATGGGATACAAGGTTTTCAGATGCAATCAGTTCGAGTCCGTTGGTCTGGCGAAGCCGTTCTTTCTCGATTATATCTGCTATTTCTGGATCAGTTTTAGACAGATAAGACATATGGACTAGGGTTCGTTCGGATCAGGTAATACCTTTTCTTATATGCCGGTTGTTCCGGATCATAATGAGGCTGGTGTCAAGTGTGGCTTTCAGTGCACCTGAACACGGCACGATATTACGGTAATGAATAATCATTTGGAGTAACCGCTTGCCATCCGTTTTGGATTGTGCGGTTAAAAAAAGAGATGGTTGCACCAGAGTAAACACTGTGAGGACAAACGAGTGTATGATACACAATTTTTCCCGTAATTGAGCACAAACCTTTTTTCCTAATCAGGCGTTCAATAGTATTATTTATAAGGCTAGCTCCTGTATACCACTGTACAGGCAAATTAAGATGAAAATCTATGCAAAGATACCGTATCCTTAAAAAAGGAAACCGGTGATTAGGAGAACATGATAATAATGATGGAAAATTCAGGAAGCGGGGCTGCAACCGAGGATCGGATCGCAGCGCTGGAAAAGAAGATGAGAGATATAGAGGCCCTGGCCAAGGGTTTGACAGGGGAGCTTCTGGATCTTAAATCAATTGTTGTGAAAATGTCTAAGCAGAGCGACGACCGTATCAAGCAGGATCTCAGGCGTCCCCCTCTTGTAGTGCAGGGCTCGCAGCCATCGCAGTCTGCTGCAGTTACAAGTTCATCTTCCGGAGGGAACACGGTTGTCATGCGCAAAGGTGCACGCCAGTCCGATACTCCGGTGACACCCGCAGAGCCCGAAATGGACATGATCATGCAGTCGGACGGGACAATGAAACTGGAACCCCGTAGAGGAGAAAAAGATTTCATTGTTGCGCG
Source organism: Methanoregula sp. (assembly GCA_030653335.1). Classification (GTDB taxonomy): domain Archaea; phylum Halobacteriota; class Methanomicrobia; order Methanomicrobiales; family Methanospirillaceae; genus Methanoregula. The sequence continues at coordinate 4,887 of JAURZP010000134.1, forward strand.
TCCGGGGTATGGACAAAAAAAGGGTGCAGCAGGAAAGGCCAAACAGGCTGACCTGATCTACGCTGCAGAAGAAGACAAAAAGGATCCTGCAAAGAAGTAAGGGGCCGGATCTTTGCATATCACAGAACTCGAGATAGATAATTTCAAGTCTTTTTCCAAAAAGACAAAAATCCCTTTTTTAGAAGGGTTTACCGTTATCTCCGGGCCCAATGGGTCAGGTAAAAGCAATATCATCGACTCTGTTCTTTTTGTACTGGCACTTTCAAGCTCCCGCAATCTCCGCGCTGAGAAGCTTACCGATCTGATCAACCTGAATTCCGGGCGCAACATCGCTGAGGTTGCACTCCAGTTCTCAGATGGCACAAAGATACGGCGACGGATCAAGCGGACCAGCAATGGGTATTACAGCTATAACTACCTCAATGACCGACTCTGCAAGCAGAGCGATATTGTCGATCATCTTGCAAAGCACGGAATCAAACCCCACGGGTATAACGTGGTGATGCAGGGCGATGTGACCCGCATCATGGAGATGAGCGATTTTGAGCGGCGCAAGATAATCGATGAGATTGCCGGCGTTTCTGAGTTCGATACCAAGAAACAACTCGCCCTGTCAGAGCTCGATATTGTGCGTGAACGGATCGAACGTGAGGAGCTCCTGCTCATCGAGCTGAGCAAACGGGCAGGTGAACTCAGGCGCGAACGCGAGCATGCTCTCGAATACCAGAAATGGCAAAAAGATCTCTTGTATTTCCAGAACTGCCGTTCAGCCGCCCAACTGCATGACCGGGAAAAAGAACTCAATTCGCTCCTGCGCTCAACTGAAGAGCACAAGATCCACCTGACCCGGATCGCGTCAGACCGGAGCCTTGAGGAGAATGAACTCGCCTACTTAAAGGCGGATTTAAAGGATATTGACGATCTGATCAACAAGAAGAGCGGATCGGATTATCTCAAACTAATAGCAGAGCTCGAAGAGGCAAAGGGCGGGATCAAGCTCGCCGAACAGACGATTGTGCGCCTCAAAAAGGAAAAAGAGGCCAATCTTGAGGCAATCAACCGTACGTACATGGATACGAAACGGGCTGAAGGGCGGGTTGCCGAATGCACTGTTCAGATTCGTTCCCTCACCATAGATCGTACGAATGTTGCCATGGAAGTGGCAACGTTTAAGGCCCTGCTTGAAAAAGTTGAGACCGAACTTAAAGCCCATTCCGAGGATACTGAAGGTTCGCGGGAGAAGCTCTTTTTGCATCTCAAAGAAAGCGAGGAGATGAAGGGGCAGCGTTCCGGCATCCTGCACCAGCAGGACATGCTGATCGAAAAAAGCCGGATGCGCACCACTGAGCTGGAACGTTTGACCCTGCTCTTAAAACAACTCAATGAAGAGTATACGGCCAAACAGGCCCAGATCACTGACAGCGAGAAGAGTGTCGGGAACCTTGCAGCAGAGAAGAAAGAGCTGGATCGCAATCTCTCGGAACTCGAAGGTGCAATGTTTGCCCAGCGGTCCACCCTTGAACGGCTCAAAAACGAGATCCGGTCCGCTGAACAGGATGCGTTCAGGCTTGAGGCAGCCCAGCAGGTACGCGGGGAATCGGGTGGCAAGGCGATCGAGGCGATCATGGCAATGGAAGGTGTGCACGGAACCATTGCCGATCTGGGAAAAGCACCTCCCGAGTACGCAAATGCGCTCAATATTGCCGCAGGAAACAAGCTACACTTCGTGGTCTGCGATGACGACCAGATCGCAGCGGATGCCATCCGGTATCTCAAGGAGGAGCGCCTCGGGCGTGTCACGTTCCTTCCTCTCAATAAATTAAAACCGCCCCATCTTCCGCCGTTCAAAGAGCCGGGTGTGATCGATTATGCGGTGAACCTGATCGATTACGATCCGAAATATGACCGGGCTTTTGCCGTTGCGCTTGGGGGCACTGTAGTCGTCGATACCCTTGACCGGGCACGAAAACTGATCGGGAAGTACCGCATGGTCACGCTTGAAGGTGAACTGCTCGAAAAGAGCGGGGCGATGACGGGCGGGTCAGCAAAGAAGCAGGCGATCCGGGGTTTTGGTGCCGCAGTTGATGACGAGATTTTGAGGATCCGGTCGCATCTTGGCGAACTTCAGGCTGAAGCATCGATACTGGAAGCGGGGGTTAAGCGCCTTACCGAAGAGGTGGATGAGCGGCGAGCCACAAGGAACGAGATCGACCAGAAAATTGCCCGGTTCGGGATGTTCTCAGACGAGTTCTCTCGTAGGTTTGATGCAATAACGGTCGAGAAGCAGACCATTGAAGCGGCGGTAGCCCGGCAAGCAGAAGAGACACGGAATGGCGGTGCAGAGCTTGCCGCACTCGAAGGTGAGCTGGACAAGACTACCGAGGCGATCAATGCGATCAATACCCGGATCGAGGAGATCAAGAAGCGCCTTGATGATACCAACATTCCGGCACTCACAGACCAGATGGAAAAGAAGCGAAAAGAGATCGAGGAAGCCGAGCGCCGGCTCCGTAACAAGGAGGGGGATATCAACGATGCTCAGCGCGAGCGCCAGCATTTCAATGCCCGGCTTATCGAACTGGGTGAAGATCGCGCACGGCAGGATGAGCGCAACCGCCAGATCGATGTGGATATTGCTGGTTCAAACGAGCAGATCGTTACTCACAAGTCCCAGATTGCTGCCCTTGAAGAGCGGCAGAAGGAGTTCTCCGGAGTACTTGACGAACTCCGCCTCAAACGCGGCGAAGCTTCGCAGCATATCCAGGATTCTGAACTCAAACTCATGAAGTTTGATGCCGATAAGGAGCGGATCAGCATCCAGCTGGGGGCTATTGATGAGCGTGCCAGAACTCTTGGTATTGAAGTTGAGATGCTCAGACAACAGGTGGGAGATATGGATGTCACCCTCTCGCTCACGGAGATCGAAGGAAAGATTGCAGAAGCAGATGGGGCTCTACGAAAGATCGGCGCAGTGAACATGCTCGCTATAGAAGAGTATGAAAAAGTGCAGCGGCAGGTCGGCGAGCGGACGGAGCGCAAGGAGACGCTTTCTTCCGAGCGTGCCAGCCTTATCGAGCGGATAGAACAGTTCGAGCAGATGAAATTCGAGGCATTTACCGCTGCATTCAAGGCGATTGATACCAACTTCCGGGAGATCTTTGCCCGCCTTACCAGCGGGAGCGGCAACCTGGTCTTGGAAAATGAAGAGGACCCATTTGCCGGGGGGATGACGTTTGCCGTCAAGCCACGGGACAAGAAAGTGCATCTTCTTTCGTCCCTTTCGGGGGGGGAAAAGTCCCTCACTACATTAGCGTTCATCTTCTCCATTCAGCGTTACATTCCCGCTCCCTTCTATGCATTCGATGAAGTGGATATGTCCCTTGATGGTTCGAACGTGGAACGGATCTCATCCATGGTTACGGAACTTGCTCCTAACTCGCAGTTCGTTATTGTCTCGCTGCGCAAGCCGATGATCGATGCAGCGCAAAGGATTATGGGTGTCACCCTGCGTTCTGACAAGAGCACGCTGGTCACCGGGGTCAAGGCACATGGTGGAGCCTGAAACGCCCGGTATCTATCCGGATCCGAAAGGGGTTCCTTCAGAGCCCTTGCAGTGCCCTCCGGATATGACTGTAAAGGAGATATCGTCTGATGGGGAGGAATACCCGGGATCCGTGGAAGATACGTCAACGGGTATTGACGAACCCTTATCAGAAGAACCTGCGTTACCCGAAGCAGAAAATGGCAGAGCTCTTGAAGATCCTATCGAGATCCTGGTGGGGCTTGCCGAGCGGGGAGAGATCGATCCGTGGAATATCAACATCATCGAAGTGACCGACCGCTTCCTTTCAGAGCTGGAACGGCGGCGGGAACTCAATCTCAAGCTCTCGGGACGCACCCTCTTTTACGCAGCCACGCTCCTGCGTATGAAGTCTGAGCAGCTTGAGATTCTTGCATGCCCGGAGGGTGTTGAGGGTGAGGATGATGGCGACTTGCCCTGCGAAGACTATGATGGGTTTCCAGATGGGGAGATTGAATATACCGGCAGGCTTGGAATTATAGAACGGCTCGAACATGAGATCCAGCGCAGGCTCGATCGCAAGAATATGAGGCAGAGCCCGATCACGCTGTTTGAGCTGATCATTGAGCTTAAGAATATTGAGAAGGAGGAACGAAGGCGGAGGAGGATGTCCGCTGATCCCAGTGAAGCGTTCCTCGTCGATGCCGATGATGTGGTCAGTATTGCCCATGATGAGGGCTACCAGGCATCCTCATCGGATGTTCTGGAAGGTTGCCTTTCCTGCCTGGAGATTGACGGGGAGATGACCCTTGCTGAGCTCTGCGAGAAACTGGGGTGGGGTATGCCGGAAGTATATATCCCATTGTTGTTCCTTGCACTGGAAGGGCGCTGTTCGCTCCGACAGGAAGTGTTTTTCGGGGATATATGGGTGCAGATATGCCGGGTGGAAGGGGAAAAACCCATTACGGACTCCGGTGCTGAATAATATGAGGAATGTTCTTTTTAAAAAGACCTCATCATCCCAGTGAACGCACCCTGTCTGTCCATGCCTCGACCCGTTTACTGAACGCCCCGGCCGGCTTGCGCAATGTATCCAAACAGATAAACAACCGGAAAGTGAAAGAAGAATACAGGCAGAACAGGAAGGAGGCTCCTCTTATTATGGCAACATATATGCTTGTGCATGGTGGCGATATGTCCACGGATACCTGGAACAGGATGACCGTGAGGCATGACTATCCTGATGGTGGGCAACTCGGGGCAAAGTACTGGGACGGGACTGCTGCAGTACTCCGTAATCATGGTCATTATGTCTTTGCACCAACGCTTGCGGATGAGCACACCCACAATCTTTCCTATCATATAGGGCAGGTCTGCACGCTTGTTGATACTGAGGATCTCCATGATGTGATCCTTGTAGGGCACAGCTATGGCGGGATGGTGATCACCGGTGTTGCGGATCGGATGCCAGAGAGAATCCGCCGGCTGGTGTATCTGGATGCGGCACTCCCGGACCCGGGACAGTCACTTTTTGACCTGTTTGCAGAAGGAGGTGTCGACCCCCTTTCGTTCCCCGGGCTGGAACCGGCAATGGCGTACGTAGAACCACTACGGTTCGATCCTCGGAATCTGCAGCAGCTGCCAAAGACCTACATTCTCTGTACTGAGAGCGAATTTACTACAGTGACCTGTGTCGCAAAAAAGAAGATTGCGGCACATAACGCTGGATGGACATATCTTGAATTGCCCACGTCGCATGTTCCGATGGCGACCATGCCGGACCGTTTTTACCAGCTGATGGTAAGCATCGGGAAACAATGATCTGGCGAACTCGTATCTTCCTGAAGGGTGCAGACGCGAGAAAGGTGCAAGGGCCGGAAAGATGCTTCTGTAAAAGCAGAACCTTATTGCAGGGTTTTAGCGTTTGGTTTTAGGACGGTTGTGCTAATATTGGCAGGGACATTGCACATAGGATACTATAATGAAAGTAATTTCTGGGCATACGGGGCTTCATACAATAGTGTAGGAATCAGCCAGTGCCGCACCTACCCATCTTTTCGTATTCAGATCCGGAAAAATATGCGCGATTGTGAGGCTGGTGACCCTGTATTATAATGCAAAATTCACCAGTTGGGCCGTTTGTCTGAAGGCTGTATGAGTATGCGCGATTGCCGCAGGGGTCTGTAGATTTTACTTATGGATCCGGCCGTTTACGACGTGTTCCATAATTTTTCATGCTCGCGCTCACAGAGACATGCGATCATGGTTCATGTTACACCCTTGTGTTTTTCCCGGCTCGCGCAGATGGTTGTGAACCGATACGAAATCGGGAATTTGATGAAGTAATCCGGTTTTGGAATCCGTTTTCGGACTATCAGCCTGCTGAATATTTTTCCTGCAATAGTTCATGACGAAATATTCCTGTTGGCTGAGGGATCATCCTTAAATGATTGACTGTGCTATATGTAGATCCACAAAATCTGATGACAAACCGACGAAACCCCCCCATCGGGAACGGGTGTCGGTTCCGAGGGAAAAACAATGCAGGCAACAAGGTATAAATAATACCACACCCTACATTGTAAGCCCGTGAACGCGTGAAAATCACGACGATGTTCACAACATCAGGCATCCTTTATGAAGCACCAGTGAAGCCGGTTCAACCGGTGCTGGTTCCGATGGGAAAATAATGCAGGGGACAAGGTATAAATATCCTTGAAACCTACATTAAGAGCCCGTGTTCAATCAAGCAACACGACGAATAACATACAACTTTCTTTGATGGAGATCCAACGATACCCGGCTTGACCGGAGTTGGTTCTGACGTTGATACTGGCAATGCGGAAATTTGTTTAATAACCGCTAATTCCTTAAAACAAGTTCAGATAACGTGTGCGTACAATGTACAATTAAAATTCTGGTTGATCCTGCCAGAGGCCACTGCTATCGGAGTTCGATTAAGCCATGCGAGTTGAGAGGTGCAAGACCTCGGCATACTGCTCAGTAACACGTGGACAACCTACCCTATGGAGGGGGATAACCCCGGGAAACTGGGGATAATACCCCATAGACTATGGATGCTGGAATGCTCTGTAGCCGAAAGGTCAGCCGCCATAGGATGGGTCTGCGGCCGATTAGGTTGTTGTTGGGGTAACGGCCCAACAAGCCTGTAATCGGTACGGGTTGTGGGAGCAAGAGCCCGGAGATGGATTCTGAGACACGAATCCAGGCCCTACGGGGCGCAGCAGGCGCGAAAACTTTACAATGCGGGAAACCGTGATAAGGGAACTCCGAGTGCCCGTTAAATCGGGCTGTCCATCAGTTTAAAAAACTGGTGAAGAAAGGGCCGGGCAAGACCGGTGCCAGCCGCCGCGGTAATACCGGCGGCTCGAGTGGTGGCCACTATTACTGGGCTTAAAGCGTTCGTAGCTGGTTTGTTAAGTCTCTGGGGAAATCTTCCGGCTTAACCGGAAGGCGTCTCAGGGATACTGGCAGACTAGGGACCGGAAGAGGTGAGGGGTACTCCAGGGGTAGGAGTGAAATCCTGTAATCCTTGGGGGACCACCTGTGGCGAAGGCGCCTCACCAGAACGGCTCCGACAGTGAGGGACGAAAGCTGGGGGAGCAAACCGGATTAGATACCCGGGTAGTCCCAGCCGTAAACGATGTGCGTTAGGTGTATCGGTGACCACGAGTCACCGAGGTGCCGAAGAGAAATCGTGAAACGTACCGCCTGGGAAGTACGGTCGCAAGGCTGAAACTTAAAGGAATTGGCGGGGGAGCACCACAACAGGTGGAGCCTGCGGTTTAATCGGACTCAACGCCGGAAAACTCACCAGATAAGACAGCTGAATGATAGTCGGGCTGAAGACTCTACTTGACTAGCTGAGAGGAGGTGCATGGCCGTCGTCAGTTCGTACTGTGAAGCATCCTGTTAAGTCAGGCAACGAGCGAGACCCACGCCAACAGTTGCTAGCTCGTCCCCCGGGATGGAGAGGACACTGTTGGGACCGCCTCTGCTAAAGAGGAGGAAGGAATGGGCAACGGTAGGTCAGCATGCCCCGAATTATCTGGGCTACACGCGGGCTACAATGGGTGGGACAATGGGTATCGACACCGAAAGGTGAAGGCAATCTCCTAAACCCATCCTTAGTTCGGATTGTGGGCTGCAACTCGCCCACATGAAGCTGGAATCTGTAGTAATCGTGTCTCAAAATGGCACGGTGAATATGTCCCTGCTCCTTGCACACACCGCCCGTCAAACCACCCGAGTGAGGTCTTGATGAGGCCGTAGCATACGCTGCGGTCGAATCTAGGTTTTGCAAGGGGGGTTAAGTCGTAACAAGGTAGCCGTAGGGGAATCTGCGGCTGGATCACCTCCTAACGAAATTGATTTTTTGGGGTTAAAGCGGTTATTAAACAAACTGTAAAATTGCCAGTGTTGACAAGAATAAGGTTCAATCGCCGCAAAGGGGCGAAGAATACGGGTTCGAACCCCGATGAGCCGTTTTAGATGCACCTCGAGATGCGAATCACGAGGGAAGGGCTGAGAGTCAAACCAATGACTTTTTGAGGCCGTGTAAAGGTTTGCACTAAGGACGTTAAAGGGGTTTAGCGGAGCATTAGTATAATCCTACCATTGGATGGCTCGGTTCAAGTGCCGATGAAGGGCGTGCCAAGCTGCGATAAGCCCCGGGTAGACGCAAGGAATCTATGATCCGGGGATACCCTAATGGGACATCCTAATACTTAGGTATTTATCCGTTGAGGATAGGGAACGCCCCGAATTGAAACATCTTAGTAGGGGCAGGAAAAGAAATCAACCGAGATGTCGTTAGTAACGGCGAGCGAACACGACAGAGCTCAAACCGAATCCCGCAAGGGAGATGTGGTGTAATAAGCCCCCTGTGTGGCCCTGGATGCGAAGCGGAAGTTGCCTGGAACGGCACACTACAGAGGGTGATAGTCCCGTACGCAGAAGCAGACAGGGTTAAGGGGAGTCTTGAGTACCGCGGGCTGGAATTCTCGCGGGAATTCGGGGGTCATCAACCTCCAAAGCTAAATACAACTTGAAACCGATAGCGAAGTAGTAGCGTGAGCGAAAGCTGAAAAGTAACCCTGAAAAGGTGGTTAAAAGCGCCTGAAATTGGTAGGAGATCGCGAGTTGCGGCATGAAAGGATCTTGCATGTGAAGGAACCCGTCGCGAGGCGGTAGTACGGGCATGCCTGCCAATGTCGTAACGTACGTTTTGAAGAACGGGCCAGAGAGTTTATTCTATTGGCGAAGGTTAACCCAAAAGGGGAGCCACAGGGAAACCAACAAGTCCGTAGCAGCAATGCATGGGACGGCGTATTAAAAGTGCGCGGAGTCAGTAGGATAAGACCCGAAGCCGGGCGATCTATGCGTGGGCAGGTTGAAGCGTGACGAAAGTTGCGTGGAGGACCGCAAGCGGTATTGATATGCAAATCATTCGTGTGACCTGCGTATAGGAGTGAAAGATTAATCGAGCCCGGCATCAGCTGGTTCCTCCCTAAACATGTCGCAGCATGACCTAACCGGAGGTCGTTCGTGAGGTAGAGCACTGATTGGGGGAGCTGGGCGGGAAACTGCTCACCCCCCTGTCAAACTCCAAACTCCCGGACACCCTAGATGGTTGGAAGTCCGCATTACGGGGTAAGCTTGTAATACGTAAGGGAAACAACCCAGACCGTGGTTAATGTCCCTCAATGTAGGCTAAGTGTAAACACTGAAATTGGTCCTAGGTCAAAGACAACTGGAAGGTGAGCTCAGAAGCAGCTATCCTTTAAAAAGTGCGTAACAGCTTACCAGTCAAGATTTAGGGCGGTGAAAATGGACGGGGCTAAAGCCTACTACAGAGACCACGGAGCACCGAAAGGTGATCTGGTAGGGAGGCGCTCTGCATGGGTAGAAGCTGGGGCGTGAGTTCCAGTGGACCGTGTAGTGTTGAGAATTCTGGCACTAGTAGAAGCATAGATGGGTGAGAATCCCATCCGCCGCAGGGGCTAGGTTTCCTCGGCAATGATCGTCAGCCGAGGGTTAGTCGGTCCTAAGGTGCGTCGTAACTCGAACGTACCAACAGGGAAACAGGTTAATATTCCTGTACTGTATGATTTTTAGCGTAAGCCCTGACGCTTCGGGGTATGCCAAGCGGAACCGTCGTTCCGTTCAAGCGTATAATTCCGTGGAGTACCGTAATGGTGAGAAAGGGAAGAAAGCGTGATGAGGAAACTCGGCAAATTCCTGGAGCCCATGAAAAGGGAGTCATACAACCGTACCGAGAACCGACACAGGTGCCCCTCGCTGAAGAGGTGAAGGCGTGTCGGATTTAATCGTAGTTAAGGGAACTCGGCAAATTGGCCCCGTAACTTTGGGATAAGGGGTGCCTGCCTGGAGATCAGGCAGGTCGCAGTGACCGGGTCGCACTAACTGTCTAATAACAACATAGGTGACTGCAACTCCGAAAGGACTAGTATAGTCACTGATTCCTGCCCAGTGCGAGTATCTGAACACCGGGTTCAACCGGACGAAGGACTCGTAAACGGCGGGGGTAACTATGACCCTCTTAAGGTAGCGTAGTACCTTGTCGCTTAATTGGCGACTTGCATGAATGGATTAATGAGTGCGATACTGTCCCTAACACGAATCCGTTGAACTTTTTGTCCTAGTGCAGAGACTAGGGACTCCTGATGGGAAGTGAAGACCCCGTGGAGCTTTACTGCAGCCTGTCGCTGAATTACGATAATCCTTGCGCAGGGTAGATGGGAGGCGTTATATCCGTTCCTTTCGGGGAACGGGGAGCCAACGATGAGACACCATCCTAGTTTTGTTGTAGTTCTCACTCTTACGAGGACAACGGTAGGTAGGCAGTTTGGGTGGGGCGCCACACCCTCGAAAAAATATCAAGGGTGCCCCAAGGTCAACTCATGTGGGTCAGAAACCCACAGAAGAGTGTCAAGAGCATAAGTTGGCCTGACGCGATTATGCAAAGCAAATAATCGCGAGAGGAAACTCGGGTCTAACGAACCAATATAGCCTTTTGGTGAGGCTTATTGACTACAGAAAAGCTACCCCGGGGATAACAGAGTCGTCGCCGGCAAGAGCACATATCGACCCGGCGGCTTGCTACCTCGATGTCGGTTCTTTCCATCCTGGCCGTGCAGCAGCGGCCAAGGGTGAGGTTGTTCGCCTATTAAAGGGGATCGTGAGCTGGGTTTAGACCGTCGTGAGACAGGTCGGTTACTATCTATCAGGAGTGTTTGGAGTCTGAGGGTAAGAATGAAATAGTACGAGAGGAACTTTCATTCGGCGCCTCTGGTCGATCGGTTGTCTGACAAGGCAGTGCCGAGCAGCTACGCGCCAAGGGATAAAAGCTGAAAGCATCTAAGCTTGAAACCCGGCCTAAAAAGAGACTCCGTTACAGGACATGGATAAAAGATCCGTTTGATAGGCTTGGGATGTACGCACGAAGGCAACGACGTGTTCAGTCCGCAAGTACTAACGTCCAAACACTAGTGCTCACCACGTTAAACCCTGACGAAATTCTTAGTGCAAACCTTAAATTATATCCTATCCAATTGGATAGGGTATCATCCTACACGGCTGCCAAGGTGGCGGAGCGGCCACGCGGTTGACTGCAGATCAACTACACTCCGGTTCAAATCCGGACCTTGGCTTTCACTGAATTGCATTGTGCAGTTCGGTGAGGTGAAGAATGTAATGTTCTTTGCCTGCATCTAAAAAAAGTAAACAACATGTGGTGATAGCGGCCATAGCTTTCGGGAAACACCTGGTCTCATTCCGAACCCAGAAGTTAAGCCGGAACACGTAGTATGCTGTACTGAGGTACGCGAGTCCTCGGGAACCATACCAAGCTGCTATCACCTTTCCTTCTTACACGGTATCTGTTTTTATGAAAATTTACTTTTAGAGCGGAGACTTTCGTAAAATATCGTCATGTCCATTATGGGACAGTATCGGGTTCGCGGCCTGAATGATGCGTAATTAAAACCATGGTGATGGTAGCCATAGTTGTTGGGAAAGATCCTTATTAAAAAAAACTCAGAAATACAAATAAAATAACCAAAAAAATCCAGATATGCTAAAATATTTTGATTCTTGCTTTGGAGAGATCCAATAATTAGATTATTTTGAGATTCAATTTCAACTTTAGATAACTTTTTAGGCTCTATAGAAAACCTCTCTTTACATAACTATTCCGAATTCTCTAATCTCTCTCTGCGATTGTGTCATTGATCGTGATTTTTGTTTGGATCGTAGTTTCCTTAAGGGCACATCTTTTTCGCGCTGAGAATTACTAAGTTCTATTGCATAAAAATTTTCTATTGTTGTCCCTTAACTCCGGACTGGTCACAATACGCCAAATTCTACGATCAGTTATATGACAGGGATCCGGAGAACCCGCCTGGTTCTCGGGTAGTGAGGGTAGGTAAAATTTAATTTTAAGAACTGCAATCATCATCACAATGATGCAGATCACGGCATATGCAAAAGGTAGCGTACAGGGAATGGGCCACCGGTATTTTGTGACTGACTGCACACAAGAGACCGGAGTATCCGGATTTGTTAAAATGTATCCGATGGTTCCGTCCCCGTCGTTGCCGAGTGGAGTGATGGTGCCCTTTCTGATTTTAAAAGGATGGTGCAGGCACAAGGTGATCCGGTCATCCGCGTCGATGCCCGTGAAGTTGAAAAAAGCGAACCGACCGGTGGCCGGGTCCGGCATACGCGGGTGCACGGGCATGACAACACATATTTAGCAGGGAGGCGGGCAATCGTGGCATTTGCCGTGAGCATATGGACAATCATCCTTATTGTCATCGCTGCCTGCATTGTTGCCACCGGGTTCTTCGCACTCCCCCCCTCACCTGACGATCATGAAAAAAACGGCACGCTGCCAGCAGAAGACCTCATCCCTCTGCCGGCACCAAAAATCATGGGGACGGTATCAGTTGAGGAGGCAATTTCCGGCCGGCGCTCGGTCAGGGAATACACAAAAACACCGCTTACCATTTCAGACCTTTCCCAGCTGCTCTGGGCTGCGCAGGGGCTGACCGATCCATCGGGGCTCCGCGCCACACCATCGGCAGGCGCCCTGTACCCGCTTGAGATCTACGCAGCCTGCGGGAATGTGAACGGGCTGTCCGGAGGTGTGTACCATTACCTCCCGCAGTCCCATGCACTGGACCGGGTCATCGGGCGCGATGTACGGGAGGATCTTTACCGCAGCGCCCTTCGACAACCGTCTGTCCGGGATGCGGCTGCCGTGATCATCATTGCTGCCGATTACAACCGCACCACAAAGAAGTACGGCGAGCAGGGTATCCGGTATGTCCACATGGAAGCAGGCCATGCATCCGAGAATATCTACCTGCAGGCATACGCGCTCGGGATCGGGACGGTTGCCATCGGGGCATTTGATGACAACGGAATAATGTCTTTGCTCGGGTTCCCGCACAATCAGACGCCGCTCTACCTCATGCCGATCGGAAAAGTCAGCACGCGGGCTTCTTAAAACTGTCCTGCACGGAACGATCCATTGCCGGTGGCTCCCCCTGACATGACGGTTGCAGCAATACCCTGTCCGGCAGGAACGGACTGGCACGATGATGCATACATAAAAAAAAATACCCGTAACCTGCAGCTTCCGGATTCATTTGGACTGCGGATCCCGCGGAAGCAATAAAGATCCAGGAGATGCTGCGGCACCGCTGCATCCTTGAAAGGACGATTGATGCCAGTGAAATCCGGCATGTTGCCGGAGCTGACGCTGCATATTCGAAGGAAACTCTTTATGCTGCTGTAGTCATGATGACGTTTCCCGGGCTTGATGTTGTAGAAATAACCTGTACTGTTGATCCCGTTCCTGTACATTCCCACGCTGCTCTCCTTCCGGGAAGGACCGGCCATCGCAGAGGCGTTTTACCGCATCAGTACGGCTCCCGCTCTCCTCCCAGTCAACGGGCACGGGGGTTTGCACACCCGAATCGGATTGGCATTGCCAGACCCCATCTTGACAAAGCCCGGAACCCCCGGTGCAGTCCAGTATTTCATTGCCAGTCACCGGGAAGCAGGGTGAGCTGCTATCACCTTTCCTTCTTACACGGTATCTTGTTATTATTTTCACTGACGAGCGGAGCCATTCGTTAAAATTATCATCCTGTTCATTCTGGATCAGCACAAGGTTCACGACCTTCATGATATGTTAAAAATTGTGATAGCGGCCATAGCTTTTCGGGAAACACCTGGTCTCATTCCGAACCCGGCAGTTAAGCCGGAACACGTAGTATGCTGTACTGAGGTACGCGAGTCCTCTGGAACCATATCAAGCTGCTATCACCTTTCCTTCTTACACGGTATCTTGCACTATTTTCACTGTCGAGCGCAGCGGTAATTTACCAAAAAAAAAAGAGTTCATCCCAAAACACGAGAACGAAAAGGTTCGTATCCTGTATCTTGAGTATTTGATGCAGGTTACTCTAATTCCAGAAGAACCGCACGGTTCCGGTAATACTGGAACAGCTGCTCTGCCCACTCCCGTGCTTTTGGTTCATTGCTGAATACATCTGCAGAACTGTCGTAAATATGGCTGATCGTTTTATTGAGACCCAGGGAGAGGTGTTTGTCGGTGATCGTGATGCCGAAGTGAAGGGGGTTATCGACAACCAGGATTTTGAAATTTTTATAGGGTTTGAGCTGCTGGATTTTGTCGAGAAACGGCTCCTGCATCAGGCTTTCCACAACGTTAGGGCTCACAACAAGTTCAACCGGGACGCCGGCAATGATCCGTTCGGAGAGCACATCTGCTACCGAGGGACTCATAACAGAGGAGATGCCGTGGATGTACCCCGCCTGCTTCAGGATCGTCACAAAATGTGAATAGACATGAAACATGTCATCCGTGGTGTCAAATTTCACCTCAGAGCCGATGAGATCGCCGATCTTGTAGAGAAACGGTTGTGGGATACCCTCGATGTCATGGGTTGCCCAGAATTCCCGGTGTTGCATCAGTTCCCCCATTGTCAGGACAAAATCGCCTATCTTGGTGGCAATGATCCGGCCAATGGGTGTGATACGATATCCATGATCACATGGCTCAATGAGGGACACGCGCTCGAGACTTCGGATCTTTGGTATGATCGCCTGGGAAGTACTCCCGGTCACCTCCCGGAGTTCTGAAAGCTGCTTTGGCCCCCCTACCACTGAAAGTAATATCTGGACCTTCAATCGCGAAGAAAAAATGGATTGGATCTGTTTGTAGGTGTTGTTATAAACATCCAAGGGCTCCATCGTACTAACTTGGATGAACCGGGTATATATTTTGACCTCTTTTTTTTATCCGGCCCCTGTCAATTTATAAGGGAATTATGTTTGTGTGTCCAAAAAAGTGAAAAAATGTGGTTTTTCAGACAATCCGGTAGAGCAAGTGAATTGCGATGATTGCCAGTGCGAAACAGATATACTGCCCGTCCGATATCCCATCGGCGAGAAAATCTATCATACTGACCCGGTCCAGAAGGTACACACAACCGTGCGAGTACATGTTAGCTGCTATGAGCAAAAGGGAAGTGAAGGGGGGCAGAAAGACCAAACTGAAGAGAACCAGGGGGACTCCTAGTATAAGGAGCACCGCAGAAAGGATACGTTTTGTACGCATCTTCCCAAAGATCACCGGAATTGTCCTCACCCCTGCACTGGCATCCCCGATCCTGTCCCGGATGTCCGGGATCAGAGATGCCATAAAGCCCCACATGAAAAACAGCAGGAAGGTGATCGCTGTCCGGGAATCCGGGCTGCCCTGGTTGAGAAAGACCGGCAGGAAGGATAAGATGACTGCCCAGGAGACCCCGACAACGATATTTTTCACCCCAGGGATCTCTTTTAACCTGCGGTAACCGGTCTGTTCAGGAAGACAGCGGAAACTATAGAGGGTACCCAAGAGAAAAGGCGCCGAGGTTACCAGCAATGACAGGATCCCGTACATGGCGGAGAGAACCAGTGCAAGGACAAGGAAGAGAATGGCTGCGTAAAACAGAACTTTTTCATATCGTTTTGTAAAGGCAAACCGATCCTGCCGGTTGATTGCATCCTCATCCTCGTCCGTTTTCCTGTTGAGGTTATAGATCGAGAACGCAACAAAGAACGGTATGATTCCCATCATCGCGTTCCATGGCACCTGCTGGATGATGCAGGAAACGTATGCCATGGCAACACATTCAAAAGACAGCAGCAGCGAGCTGAAAACGAGGAAATCGTAGAAATTAACGATTCTGTTCCATGTTTTTCCTGTGTACCGTAACCGATCACTTACTTCCGGTACGCCCCAGTGGGCAGAGATATCCATATAAGGATAAGCTCGGGAAAAAAAGTTAACATTGATTATGTTGATGAAAGTTAATCGCAGCGATGAATTTGAAAACCCGTGATAAATATGTCACTCCATTACTAAACGTTCAGAAGTAAAGAAATATTTATCGAATACTGATATCCCCGTAAATCGGTACCTGAAAAATTGAGTATCCGGGATATTGGGAGGGGCAAATCTGCGCATGAACGATTCCACGATCCATGAGGTCCCATGATTCCGGAAAAAGAGGAGCGGGACCGGGTTGAAGCATTCTTTCAGATCCTGCTGATTGGCGAACGGTTTACCTCATCTTTACTGGAGAACCAGAAAAAATATCTCCGGGAACTTCTCCGGAACTGCGGGATAACCCTTAACAGTTCAGATTTTATGATCCTTGACCACAGCCGGATCGGGAATTCAACGATTACGATTGCCAGATATACCCTTGATTATGAGCATGACGGGGATGCAACAGGAAAAAGGGTCTGCATTGAAGGTTCGGTTGTCATGGAGACCGATGAACTTGGCAACAGACAAATCAGGATCTCTTCAAAGACAGACCCGTTCATGCTTAATTTTAATACAACTCATTCCGAAGCCTCCCTGATCAGCGGTAAAATCTGATACGGTCTGATGATTTTTTCTGTCAACTTCGCCATCACAGGGATCTTGACTTTGTCACCAGCACAGCGAGATCGAAAAAAAAGTATGATGCATCGTATGGGTACCGGAGAATTAAGTTCGCACAAAGCCTTTTACCGGCTGTAACAGGAAGGTCAACAAAAACACCCGATCTCAATCTGAAATCATTCATTGAATTGGGACCCGGCGATATTTTATGCAATAAGCATCAGCGTCTCCGTGGGCCTTGCGCTACTCTACAGCACGGTTTTTCACATCCTGCGGACCGGTATTCCGGGAGCGGGGATCCGTAAGGGCATCAATTACGGTATCCTGATGTTCCTCCTCTCGGGTTTCCCGTCAATGCTGGGCATGTGGATGCTCATCAACCTGCCGGCGAAATTCTTCATCGCAGGACTGGTATTTGGCATTATCCATTACCTTGTTGGTGGCGTAATCATTGCCTGGGCGTTCCAGAGGTACGGGAGCATGCCCACTGCTGCCTGAGGGGTCATTGTCCTTTCAGGATTTATCCCTTTATAACCTGCAAATACCGTTTTTTTGTTCTCACTCGCTGCAGTAAACCTGTGCCGGTTCGAGGATCCCGGGATATGTTTCCCGGCAGGACTTCCGTGCAAGATAGCAGAGGTGACAAGCGTTCGCGACACCAGCCGGTGGAATAAAGCCCAGAAACCGGGCCAGTGACTCCGGCGAAATATCGATTGAAACGAATTGTGCGTGAGGGCTGTTGCCTGCGAGGAGCAGGGTCTGGGCGCCGACTCCGCATCCCGCTTCGAGAACCGTACTGCCGGGCGGATAGCTGGTGCCTTCATTCAGCAGAAAACCGAGCCCGGATGCCTGGTCATGCAGCCGCTCAGATTCGCGATCCGACCGCCCATGGACATAGGAACGAGGACTCGTACTCATGATTTACTCCTGATCGAACTGATTAGCCTGATGATTCTTTGGATCATTTATCAGGATGTACTTGCCGGGATGATAGTACTTATTACTGCATCACGTTTGTGGTTTTTATCATCTGAAATGTCGGCAATAATGACACGTCGTCAAAGTGGCCATAGCTGTTAAGAAACACCGGGTCTTGTCGGGTTCCTTACCTGTGTGATGACTTATTCTGATCTGATGTGCTGATGATTTTTTTTTTAAAAATTGTAAGAATGTTCTGTTTTAAAAATCTCTGGATTATTGCTCCATCCGTTTTGCCCTGCTCGCCATCTATTCCGGAAGTGAACAACATTAATAAACACCGCGGGCAATGCACTCGTAATGAAATAACCATCGGCCAATAGGCTGAGGTTTAGGGATGGGGAATTGTATATGAGAATTACGTGGAAGATCGTGGCAGCAGCACTGCTCCTGTTCATTATCGCTGTGCCGGCAGTCCTTGCGGCGACGTCCTGTACAGATGGTTGCAGTTGCATGGCTCCCGAAGATGCAAAGAACAAGGGGTATTCTTACTGCCAGGGAAAAGAGACACCCTGCGGCACTGATAATCTCGGAAGAAAGTTGTACTGTTTCAGTATAGTGTCAATGACATCCGTGATTACACCTGCTATTCTGTATCAGACTCCGGCAGCGACCAGCTGCGTGCAGGGATGCGAATGCATGGCTGAATCTGATGCAAAAGTGAAGTTCGGGGGATTGTACCAGCGGTGCTCTGATACGGTATGCGGGTACATGCAGAGCGCCAGTGTTGCAGGTACATCAAACGCAGCGAACATCGTAATGCCGAAGTACTGCTTTAAGAAGCTTGAGCAGGAGACTACGGTTTCGGCCACGCCGGCAACAGCCTGCCCGGCAGGTTGTGCATGCCTGAACGATGCGGATGCAAAGGCAAAATTCAATGGGGCGTTCGAGCGCTGTTCCAATACAGCCTGTGGGTATGACCAGACATCGGTTTCGGTTTCCACCCGCTATTGTTACCGGACCGTTTTATCCACAACGACTATGGGTGGCACGGTCCCGGTCGTTTCTCAGGGCTGTCCTGATGGCTGCGGCTGCATGAGCGATGAAGAGGGACAGAAAATCGGGTACTCGTACTGCAACGGTGTCCAGAAAATCTGCGGGTACCAGTCGTGGACGGGAACGA
Source organism: Methanoregula sp. (assembly GCA_030653335.1). Lineage (GTDB taxonomy): Archaea > Halobacteriota > Methanomicrobia > Methanomicrobiales > Methanospirillaceae > Methanoregula. The sequence continues at coordinate 23,523 of JAURZP010000134.1, forward strand.
CAGCCTCGACCAGCGGGCAGCGGCCCCTATACTGTTACGGTAAGGGGACTCTCTCTACCTGTGGTGGAGGATGCGAATGCATGAGCGAAGCTACTGCTGTCAAGAAGTTCGGGACGTACCAGTTCTGCTCGAATACGATCTGTGGATACGAAAAGTCCGCTACTACCGGAACGATCAGCATGACTTCAAATGTACCTGTCGCTTCTGCAGTCATATCCCAATACTGTATCATGAAAGCCGGGGTTCCGGTGAATGTGACCGGATGCAGTTACAACAAAGAGAAGCAGGCCTGCACCGGAACCTGCACGGCCAACACCGGCTGCGTAATGGTAGGCACTGAGAAGAACTCTGCCACCGGCGAAGAGACCCCGATATGCAAGTGCCAGCCCGGATCGTGCTCCTTTGATTATTCTCTCGACACCTGTACAGGCAGTTGTCCCTTAACCGGGCAGGCCTGCCAGGTAAATACCATGTCAAAGGATCCCCTAACCGGAAAAACCCTCTTTGCCGAATGTCACTGCAAAGCTGGAGGGACTGCCGTCGTCGCAACCCCTCAGGTAGCAGGTGTGGGAAATGCAACAGGAGCCGGAGCATCCGTCACTGCGATAAAACCCTGTGGCTGCGACCCGGCTACGAACATATGTACCGGCACCTGTGACGGGAACGGCGTTTGTACTCCGGCAAAGACCACTACTGACGCAGCAGGAAAGGTTCTCTGCGTTGATTGCCAGTGCACTACTGGCTGCAGCTACGTTCAGGCAACGAACACCTGCACCGGCTCCTGTATCGGGGGAGGGGTGTGCCAGCTGGTGACCGCAAAAGACCCGGTAACCGGGGTGGAGAAGACCGGATGTTCCTGTGGGAATGCCGTGACGGGCGCGACACCGGTACCGGTGCCCGTGTATACCTCTGCAGTCGCCGATCCATTCACTAACCTTGGGAACATTTTCCGATCATTCTTCGGCTGGAAGTAACTCAAAACTGTATATATACGGGCATTCGAGATCAAGATTGTAAAAAGAGCTCCTCCACGGCTCGATCAGCATCATCTCTTGGGAAGCGCCTAGCTGGAAATTCCTGCTGATAAAAAAAGTTATTAGCAGGGATCTTATCCCCAGCCGTTTAGTTCCATGACTACATCACCATCTTTTGATGGAGACATGAATTTTACAAATGTCGGGACGCCGGGTGCCGTCCAGTAATAGATCTTCTGTCCCTCTGAAGTGATCATATATTTGGTGGCTGCCGGGTAGGTGCCTGCACCGACAGATACCGGTTCAACACCCACAAAGGTGAACTTGACATCGGATTTAACATCCGCGGGGTTGCTTGAGGATGGCTGTCCACTGGTCTGACCTGTTGATGAACAATCCATTGTCATACTCCCGCCGGGTAAATCTTTTCCTTCGATTCGCATGGTGCATTTCCCTGACTTTTCAAATTTCATATATGTTGCCATTCCGGCTGTGGCCATCTTATACTCAATCCAGTTATAAGATGCGCCAGCCCCAAAGATGTTTGCACCAGTGACTTCAGATCCTGCCGACGGAGCTGCAGATCCCCCCGATGGTGCACCGCCGGCTGCTGGTGTAGCCGGACCGGAACTGGTACAACCTGCAATCGAGACTGCAATCATCAATAAGATAATTGCAATTAAACTGATGTGTGAAAATTTCATTGACTTATCCTCCCTGTACCTTTAAAAGTCCCTGCAACCCCTCACACTCGTCTGGGATTGTGTGATAACGGGTTTAAGTGTTACTATCAGTCGGCTCCTATTAAAAAATACCGACATCTCAAATCCACTTCATTCCGGAAAATCCAGCACGCGAGATCTTAGTTCTGATAATCCGGATTAAAAAAAAAGCGTAACCTCACACCCCGCAAGTTTTAAAGATCTTTATTAAAAAACAGGGGGACAATTTTGTTTTTTCTCTGTAAACTGTGAAATACGCACATTCAACTTCGCATGGTTTTTGCCACTACGGAGAATTTTTAACATCATTTCTACAAAGATGAAGTACTCATAAAGGAGATCTTTTAAATGAAGCACCAGTATCTGTTGTTAGTTATTCTGGGAATTGCAGCACTCACCTGTTTTCTGCCTGCCTCTGCTGAAGATACAGGCGGCGATCAGGGATGGTACGTGATCCACTGCAATGTGTACGGGGCAAATATCTATCTCGATGAAAAATTTGTCGGAACCACCCCGATGGGTAGCCTGACAGTACCGGCACTCACAACCGGAACACCATACAAAACGCTTCGCGTCCAGAAATATGGCTATGCAACGTTTGTTGATTCCATTACAAAAGTTCCCGTCAAGGGTGGACTGGTTGACCTGTATGCAACCTTAAACGAACTGCCTCCGGCAACCCCGGCTGCAATCGGCGGGGATATGGGATGGTATATTGTCCATTGCAATGTTGATGGTGCAACCGTTCTGCTCGATGAGGCGAATAAAGGCGAGATATCCCAGGGTGTGGTCTATGTCCCGGTCTATTCAACTGCCACCCCTTACACATCTTTCACCGTTAAGAAGGATGGTTACAACCTCTTTAAGGGGGCCATCAGCCGTGTTCCCTTAAAAGGTGAGAGCATTGATCTCTATGCAACTATCAACCCGGTTGCCACAACTGTGGCAACCCCGGCAAGTATTGGTGGCGATATCGGGTGGTACAATGTCCACTCCAATGTTGACGGGGCGACTGTCACGTTTGGCAACGATGTCAAGGGGAAAATCTCCAAGGGAACGCTCAGCGTCCAGGTGTTTGTTACCGGCACCCCCTACCGGGCATTTACGGTCGAAAAAACCGGATACGTCCCGTACACCGGAACGATCGCCCTTAACCCGGCAAAAGGACAGACCGTTGACCTTTATGCAACCTTAAACGCAGAACCTGCAACAACGCAACCGACCACGGTTCCCGTCACGAAGTCCGCGCTACCCCCGGCAATCGCCGGAATCGCGCTGCTCATCGTTGGATGCGCTGCATTGTCGATAAAGACCCGGAAATAACTTTTTTTACACTCTTGTTACGGTATCCGGTTATATCCCGTTTTTAGCGCATGGTGCACCCCCTTACTTTATTTCCCTGTCTCACCAAATCCAGACATAATGATCGTAGATCCAATTGGAGATCTCCTCTCCGCGCTCAAAGCGGGTATCCCGGATCCCAATATACTGCCAACCCGTGCCCGTGAAGTGTTCTCCGCTTTGTATGTGGAGTTCCAGGAGATTGAGCAGCCGAAGCTGGAACACGTGGTGATCCGTGACGGTCTGGACGGGTTCTGGATCACCGTTCCTGAATCCCTACCACAACGAACGGTTCTCTTCTTCCATGGCGGGGGATTTACCGTGGGTTCGACCCGCGATCATATCGGCATCTGCACAAATCTTGCCCGCCTCTGCCGCTCACAGGTCTTCTCGGTGGACTATCGGCTGGCGCCCGAACATCCATTTCCCGCAGCCGCAGACGATGCACTCTGTGCCTACCGGTATCTCACGGCTCATGGCATTCTTCCCCATCATATTATTCCGGTAGGCATCTCGGCCGGAGGCACACTCGTGCTCGATCTCTTAATCTCTGCAAGGGATAAAAAACTGGCTCTTCCCCTTGCAGCTGTCTGCCTTTCGCCAGTGACCGATATGCATTTTTCCGGAGAATCCATCGAGAGAAACAAGGGACTTGACTGGATCACCCCGGCCCGGCTTCATTCCATCCGCACCGTGTACCTTGCAGGAAAAGATCCAAACGATCCCCTTGCCTCACCGGTGCATGCCCGCCTGCATGGCCTTCCCCGGCTCTATATCCAGATTGGGACTCACGAGCTCTTACTCTCGGATGTGGCGGCGTTTGTCCAGAAAGCGCGCTGGGCTGGTTCTCCGGTCCAGCTGGAACTCTGGGAAGGGATGTTCCACTGCTGGCAGGTTTTTTCACGCGATGTGCCGGAAGCAAAGCGGGCAATCGAGCACATTGGATCATTTGTGCAGGACGCCCTGAACCGGTAGCCTGAAAATATAAACGATACATCTATCTTTTTTCCGGCCGACAACCCTTGGTTGAACTTATATGATCCGCAGAATTACTCTACTCTCTCTTACGATTGCTTTGAGCCTGCTTCTGGTCACACCGGTATCGGCAACATACTCACTCTCCAGTGTGTCCTATATGCCTAATCCCCCTCTGGTGACTGGCGGGCAGCAGCAGGTGACTGCGACATACTACATCGGCCCCTCTGGCAGCACCACGTTTATCAAAGGTCACGAGCTCCAGATGCAGACCGATCTTGTGAATGCCCGTTGGAACATACAGGTTCTTCAGAATGGCCGGAATGCCGCACAGCAGAGTGCATCGGGCTCTGCAGCGTTTGTGAACGGGGTGATCCTCTCCTACCCCAACAGCAACGATGTCTCCCTTCAGGTCACTGTTGACGGAGTCGTTCCCCAGACGCAAAGCGTTCAGGTGATGCTGTTGCAGGCAGAAGAGATTGACAATACCGGAAACATCGTACCGGGCAGCGTGATAACGCTAAGCCAGCCCGTGGCAGGACAACCGGCAACCCCAGTACAGACTGCGATTCCCACGCTCACACCCACAAAAGTTCCACCCTCCCCTACAAAGTCTGCTGGATTTCCGGCAGCTGCCGGGATTCTCGCAATCAGTCTCGTATTTTTGATGTTCCGTAGCGGCAGATAACTGCAATGGGAGAAACGGTCCATTCACACACTCCCGTCAGTGCGGGTTCAGAAACTTCATCATATGAAACGTCCCAGCTGTTGATCGTATGTTTGAAAGTATTGGCAGAAGTTTCGCACTCGTAAAGACGAGCTGGAACATTCTTATGGGTGACAAAAAACTCCTCGTATTTCCCATTTTTTCGGGCGTCGTGTCGCTCATTGTCCTTCTCACCTTTGCGCTTCCGCTCCTGTTTACGGACACTTTCATGAACTCTGGCGACCTTGGCCCGATTATGTTCTACGGACTCCTGTTTGTCTTTTACGCGGTCAGCTATTTTGTTGTGATCTTCTTTAACACGGCATTGATCACCTGCGTCAATGCACGGCTGAACGGGAAGGAAGCAACGATTGGCGATGGGCTTTCGAATGCCATGCGGCACTTTGGTTCGATCCTTGCATGGGCCCTGATCTCTGCAACCGTCGGGTTGATTCTCCAGGCTCTTGAGGAAAAGTTTGGTTTTATCGGCCAGATTGCGGCAGTACTGGTTGGCGGTGCATGGGGACTTTTCACCTACTTTGTTGTCCCGATCCTCATCCTTGAAGACAAAGGCGTTGTCGATTCGGTAAAAGACTCCGTCTCCTTGATCAAAAAGACCTGGGGCGAGAGTATCGTTGGCGGCGGCTCAATCTTCCTTGTCTTTTTGGCGATTGGGCTTGTAGCCTGTATTGGTATCTTTGTCATCTGGGTAATCAGT
>JAURZP010000138.1 GCA_030653335.1 Methanoregula sp.
TCAAATAGATAGTAATGGTCTGTCGATTATCGGTGTTGGAATAACTATCATCCTATATTCCTATGCGATCAGGGTAATATTAGATAATGATTTATCAAATAAGAAATTGCTAAAGAAAATTAAACAACCCCTACCCAAACAAGAGCAAATACCTGATTATAAAAAATTATTCAACAACGAACATCCTAAAATAAAATATATTCTTTACATAACTATTGGCTTAGTTGTTGTCTCTGGAATAATAGCAGTTTTATCTGTTTATGGAGCTTATCCTTTTATCGACACAATAGGGTTTAGCTTCATTTTTTTAACGACTGCAGGAGCATTTAATCAACTGTTTGTAGATAAATATGAAAGATTTGTTTTAAATATGGAAATTGAACGCCTTTTAACGTTCAAATCCCGTTAACTGATGATAGTCTTATATGAGCCTAGTTTTTTTTCGTTTTTTTTACGGACTACTCCCCCACAAGAGAAACTACCTGCCAGTGGCGCGTAGTTTCTCGCTGTGGGGGCTGAAGTGGCTCTTTACCCTTTAGTAATTATGTTGCAAATCGTTTCGCACCGTTTGATTCTACATTCCCTATCTTTTCCAAAAATTGCGATGCCCTACGCGCAAAACGCCTCGTCGGGTTTTGCGCTACTCATTACCGGATGCGCAACCGTGAACGGAAATTGAGGCCGCCGCGGGGCGCCCTTCGGGGCGGCGGCGTTCATCGCAATATACACACCCCCTATGATCATCCTGTACCCACGCGACCCCCCATCACAAAGAATCTCCATATTTACACACATCACTGAAGTAAAAATTCTGTAATTTCGCACAAATTCCGGAAGGCGTCTTGGGGAGTAGCATGGGTACACGATCAATTTCAGGACCGGAACCGGAGGGTCCGACAGCCCGCGGATGCTCCGGAATATCGGAAAAACAACGAGTGAGACTGCGATTACCTTGGGCACAACCTGCAACTCACGGGAACATGAGCGGCTATATATTGTACCCACGTGACCCCCAAACTTCCGCCGTATATCTGACCCCCAAGGATTTATCGGTCCCACTCATTCTCGTACGCAGGTATCCTGTAAGTCAGGGGATTCATCCCACGGAGCTGGACCAGAAGAGGGAAGGAGATACTTTTGACACATTTCCGCTCACGACCCAGATCAAAGAGCGCAACGCGAATACTGAAACACCCGTTCCCGGATATTACGGCATTCTCTGCGGCTGTCTAGGCGCTGCTCGTCAGAAACCCGCTCGGGTGCACGTCATATTATGCCCAAAGAAGAAACTTCCCTCCGGTCATGCCGGTGCGCGAACGGTACACGGCAAAGTTCGTGTATCTTGATACGAACGGGAAAGAGGTGGGCACCAGCTCGGAGGTGTACGACTCCCTTGAAGGCTATGAAACCGGCAGCGCATCTATGATCACGAACATGTCCAATATCGCCGCCCATCGCGGGAAGGTGAAGCACCTCAGGGAGGCTGATCTCTTCTCAGTTACGCTGAAATGCCATGACCCTTCGGGCGAACTCTTTTTCCTGAGTCTTGCCCGCGGCCGGATCACGGTCTCATCCTACACGGACGACGCAATCCGCAAACGCGTGGAGGTATGGGCGGACAGTGTGCCGGAACTAACGTGAGGTAGTTTAAAAACGATGGGGATCAGAATGAACGCTGGAAAGGGTTTTTCGGATTTTTTCAATCTTTCTTATACAGCGCTGCACTCCGCTCAATCTTCTTTTTTACCGTATTCCATGTCCTGGTGATTAAGAAACTCTCCTCCATGTACCCGATAACCCGGGTAAATTTCTTCATGGGAAACGCCATCGTCAGGATATCGAGCGGTACGCATGGGCGGGCTGAAGGATCGAACATGCCCAGTATGACCTTGGGTGCTTCCTTCTGCTGTTCGAGCCACGGGTAATAGATGATGGAACTGCACCCGACCCCCATAGGGCAGATAACCCCGTTTGGATCGATCTGGTCAAAGTTCGCGAGCGTGAAAAGACCGCTCAATACTTCGGGGCGGACAAAAAAGATCACCACTTCAGGGTTGTCCTGTTCCGTCAGCTGATCCCAGCGGGTAATGACGAGATCCTTTCCCAGCGAGGGGAAGGCAGGGATAAGCTTCTCCCAGGCATCGACAATCTCCGGTGTCTGTTTGTACCGTTCTCCTTCCACACCGCCCGGTTTCCCATGTGAGAGAAAATACCGGAAATCCGGTGGGCGCTCGTTTGAATAACCTGTATACATGAGTCCCCCCCGGCAGGTAATTGAACTGGCATCCAGCACCATCGGAGTCCCGTTCCTGACCCGCCCAATCTGGCAGATGATACAGCGCCAGCCATCCGGTGGGGGAACTTTTTTAGAGGTGCCTGATTCTTTCCTGAATTCAAACGTGATCGGCAGTTCTGTGCCGGGAAAATAGTTCTGCCATAAGGCCATGAAACGATCGCGGAGATTGGCGTCCATATATTCCAGTGTTCCTCTTTGGGATTTAAGGTGAACACATTGAGTTGAAAAGTACTGTCACCGCGTTGTTTTCGATAAACAACCATGTATCCCACCACCCACGACACGGATCAATGGATCCGGATTACCCGCTTATGCCAGCATGACAGATATATTGGGGCAAAATTAATATTATGGTGAAAAAAAGTAATTATGGTGAACTATGACAAAAGTGGAGATTAAGCAGGTTGATGCACAGGGCCGTATCATCCTGCCAAAAGCGTGGCGGAACCGGTTAAAGACAAAGAATGTCATGATCATCGATGAGGATGACCGGCTTGAGATCCTCCCGGCTGATACCGATCTTGCGCGATTTGTTGACGCGGTCGAAGTTGAAGGCAAGCATTTTGATAATTATCACGCCATGCGCAAGGAACTGAGAAAAGATGCGGTTCATTGATGCAAACGTATTCATCTATGCAGTCCTCAAGCCAAAAACTGCCCTTCCGGAATTAGTCTTAAAAAGAAAAACTGCCGCAAAAGAAATTTTCCTCCGGGTAAATGGTGGGGAACAGGTCACGACAACGACCGTACACTTAAGCGAAGTGGCAAATGTTCTCGAAGATGTGGCGGGTCTTGATTTTGCATGCGATCTCCTATCCGCACTGCTGTCAAAGCCCTCGATTATTGTCCAGTCTGTCTCAGCTGACAACTACCGTGAAAGTACCCGGCTGGCACAAAAATATTCCATCAGTATCAACGATGCCCTGGCACTCGTTGTGATGGAACAACAGGCTATTGATGAGATTTATACCTTCGACCGGCAATTCAGTCAGGCACCGGTACGCATTGTGCAGGAATAGTGCAGAGAGAAAACCACATCAGGTCGGATTTTAACTAAAAACATTTCCTGATTTAAAAAAAAGGTTCATTCCACAATCGCATGCCCGTTCCTGTCGCCCCGACCGATCCCCTTATACACGAAACCTGCGCGGATATAGGCATCCGGGTCGATCATGTTTCGCCCGTCGATAATCACCGGGTGCTTCTTTCCGGACAGTTGCTTAAGCACGAGAGGATTCAGGGTCCGGTACTGGTGATGGCCGGCAAAGATCACGACCGCATCGGCATCCTGCAGGGCTTCCTCCACAAAGGGGACAACCGGCACACCCGGATAGTCCGCCACATAGGGATCGTGGACAGATACAATCGCACCCTCCTGAACAAGGAGATCGCGGTATGGTTCTGCGGGCGTGTTGCGCGTATCATCCGAATTTGCGAGAAATGCCCAGCCGAGAAGGGCAACCTTTGCACCCTTTAACGGAACTACCGCCCGCTTCATGGCATCTTTTGTGAGCCGGAACATGTGGGTTGGCATAAAATCGTTGATGTGCCGGGCAAGTACATAGAGCGAGGGCTCATTTGCCGGGTAATCAAGCATTCCCCTGCCAAGCTGCTGGACACCGCGTTCGAGATGGTAGGTGTCCTTTGTGAGGCAGTGCCCCCCGACACCGGCGCCGGGCCAGAGCATCGCACGGGTGATACCTTCCCCTTTGAGGCTGTCAATCCCGTTCCGTACATCGTAGACATTGATTCCCATCGCTTCGCAGTATAGTGCCAGCTCGTTGATTGCTGCGATCTGGAGATCCCGAAACGTATTCTCCGCAGTCTTTGTCACTTCCGCTGCTGTAGCAGACATTGGGATAACTTTTCCTATAGTCAGTACGGGGGAATAGAGTTCTGCTGCCCTCTGCGTACTCACATCGTCGATTCCACCCACAATCCGGTCATGCTCCCGGATATTGCGCAGCAGTCTTCCGACCATCACCCGCTCGGGTGCATGGGCAAGAGCAAAATCAACCCCCGCCTTAAGCCCGGACTCCTGTTCAAGGAGCTCGCGGGCGATCCCGATGGTTGTCCCGGGCGTGATTGTGGATTCCAGCACCACGAGCATCCCAGGCTTGAGGTAATGGCCCACATTCTTTATTCCTTCCATTAACGCAGAGAAATCCGGCAGCAGGTCTTCCTTGTTTAAAAACGGTGTCTGGATTGAGAGCGTTACTGCATCGAGTTCTGCGATTTTAGAAAAGTCAGAAGTGCAGACAAACTTCTTTGCATCAGTCACCTTTAGCAATAATTCATCAAGCCCCGGTTCTACCCCCCTGAGCGGGCTTTCGCCACGGTTGAGCATCGCAATCTTATAACCGGACGACGATGAATCCCGCTGGAACCCAAAGACGCGTTCGTACTGGGCCACATCGGCAAAAAGAGCTGCCGCAGGGATACCCACATATCCCATACCTATTACCCCGATCGTCCTGATCGGCCCTTTTTTCTTAAGGATTGCATCAAGCGTCATACCGGTGACCCCATGTACCTATTTTACAAGTCCTGCCTGTATCTCTTCACATACGCGCAGGTTGTGAATTGCCTGTTCCGGTGTGATGGGGAAGGGGCGGCCGTGTTCCACACATTCGATGAATGTAGAAAGTTCGCGTTTGAGCGGTTCGAGCTTGTTGACCATCACCTTCTCGATGATATTTTCCTGCACATACCGCTCAGCCTCAAACGTGTACTGCCCCGGCTTGCGGTAGATGGTCACCTCCTGCGACATGAAGTCACCTTCAATAGTGAACTCCTCTTCTTCAACATAGATCATGCGGATCTTCTTAGACGATTTCCGGCTCGCGGAGAGTGAGACCGGCACATCGCCGCATCGCATCAGCACGCTGCACACATCGGCATTACCGGCACTGCAGATCTCACCCGGAGACGAGAAGAAGAGGTTGAGGAGGATGTCGATGTCGTGGATCATCAGATCTTCAATCACCGTGCTTCCGGTGACACGGGCAGATGCGGGATTGTGCCGCTTCATCTCCACATAAAGTGGTTGTTTTACGATCTTTCTTATCTCTTCTACGATCGGGTTGAACCGTTCGATATGACCAACGCCAATCGTGATCCCTTCAGGAGCGGTCATCATGAGCTGCGTTGCTTCATCAGCAGTGGCACAGATCGGTTTTTCGATCAGCACGGATTTGCGGGAGGAAAAAACCTGCCCGACAACATTCTTATGAAACGGTGTGGGCACACAGACACTCACCGCATCGGAACGGGAGAGCAGTTCTGCCACAGAACTATACACGGTTGCCCCGTATTTTTCCCCAATCTCTCGCGCTCCTGCTGTGTTGAGGTCAAAAACTCCGACAGAATCCACACTTTTAAGTTCAGAATAAACCCTGACGTGGTTCCTTCCCATCGCCCCGACACCGATCACACCGACATCCATTCACTTCACCCGGTTGATCGTATCACAGATAAAGGCAATCTCTTTTAAGTCAAGCAGCGGGTGCACCGGCAGGCTCAGCACAGATGAAGAGAGCCGGGTTGAGACCGGGCAGGGATCCGGATAATTCGTCAGGCCGAACAATGGCTGGCGATGGATGGGTATAGGGTAATGCACCGCAGAACCAATCCCTTTGGACTTTAAATAATCAATAAATGCATCGCGCTTCATCGGGAACTCATCGGTGAGACGGATTACGTACTGGTGATACACGTGATGCATACCGGGCGCGACAAACGGGGTGATCAACCCTTTTACCTTGAGGTTTGCATTATAGAAATCCGCATTTTTTCTTCGCCGCAGGTTAAACTTCTCTAGCTTTTTTAATTGCACAATTCCCAATGCCGCAGCCATATCCGTCATGCGGTAGTTGTAGCCAAGCCGGGTATGGACATATTTTTCACTCTGGCCATGACTGATGATCAGGCGCAGGCGCTCATTGTACGCCTTCTCGCTCGTAGTGACCATCCCTCCTTCACCAGTGATCATGTTTTTGGTGGCATAAAAAGAGAAGCAGCCAAAGTGCCCGAAACTTCCAACTTTGCAACCATTGTAAAGTGCCCCGTGCGCCTGCGCCGCATCCTCAATCAACTTGAGGTTGTGCAGCTCGCAGACTTTCTGCACTCCCTGCACATCAAACGGCTGACCATAGAGGTGCACCCCGATAACTGCCCGGGTCCGCGGGGTTACCCGCTCTTCAAGCTGTCCTGTATCTATTGTATAGGTCTGGTCGTTGACATCGCAAAAGACTGGCTTTGCCCCGCACATCAGGACTGCCGATGCTGTGGCAATGAACGAGAATGACGGTACAATTACTTCGTCCCCATGACCAATGTCTGCGGCAAGGAGAGCCGCATGGAGTGCAGCCGTGCCGTTGTTGATCGCAACCCCGTAGGTTGTGCCACAGTAATCAGCAAATTTCGTTTCAAGTTCTGTCACCTTGTCACCGGAAGCAAGCATCCCGGATTCGAGCACCGCTGTAACTGCCGAGATCTCTTCCTGACCGATTGCCGGTCGCGCTATGGGTATGTTGACCACACTTCACTCTCACAAATGATGGATAATCCGGATAAAAAATGCGTAAGCATCCAATAATATCATTCCTGTCAGCGAAAAAAAGCGTGAGATATCCATTATTTTTTTTAGACATTCTTCCAACCATTCAATCCTGTCATCATCCGGGTTATCATTCCTTTCATCATTCCGGCACCCACAAAAGAATATCTAATTAGTAAGAGACGATCATATAATCGTACGAACGAAAAGAGGAGGGGTGGCAACGCGACACATCATTTCTATTGGGGATTTTGACAGAAGCGGAATCGACAGCCTGCTGGATCATGCGAGGCAGATCGACAACAAAAATTACGACAAAAATGCACTCAGCGGCAAGATCCTTGCTGTTCTCTTCTTTGAACCCAGCACCCGGACACGGATGTCCTTTGAATCTGCCATTGCACGACTGGGGGGAACATCCCTCTCTGTAGGGAGTGTGGATGCCTGCTCCATTGCAAAAGGCGAGACACTCGCAGACACTATCCGGGTGGTGAGCGGGTATGCTGACGCAATTGTTATCAGGCATCCAAAAGAAGGGGCAGCGCGCCTTGCCGCAGAGTTTGCCACGGTGCCGGTGATCAATGCGGGGGATGGTGCCGGTCAGCACCCTTCCCAGACGCTTCTTGACCTTTACACCATCCGCCAGTCAATGCCCATCGATAAAATTGATGTGGCGCTGGTCGGGGATCTCCGTTATGGGCGCACGGCCCACTCGCTTGCGTCCGCGCTCTCGTTGTACAATGCCCGGTTGCACACCATCTCTCCTACCGGACTTGAACTTCCCGATACGCTCGTTAACGAACTTGTCGATAAGGGCATGGAGATCGTGAACCACGATTCCATAGAAGAGATGATTGGTCTGGTCGATGTACTCTATGTGACCCGGATCCAGCGCGAACGATTCCCCGATTCCGCCTCTTACTTCAATGTCGCATCCAGTTACCGGATCACTCCTGAACTGCTGAGCGATGCAAAAGAACATCTCATCGTGCTCCACCCCCTCCCGCGTGTCGATGAGATAGACCCGCGTGTCGATGAGTCACCGCATGCCCGGTACTTTGAACAATCGAGAAACGGGGTCCCGGTGCGGATGGCAATGCTCATGGATGTGATGCAATGACCCATGCCGGCACTACGGATGAGAATGAAAGACTTCTTATCCGGAGAATAAAAAATGGCACCGTGATCGATCACATCGATGGCGGTGAAGCGCTCAATGTAGTAAAGATTCTCGGGATCACCGGAGCAACACAGGAAGCGCTCTCTATCGCTACCAATGTCCCGAGCCGGGACATGGTGCGAAAGGATATCGTGAAGCTCACCAACCGTGAACTCTCAAAAGAAGAAGTTGACCGGATAGCCCTCATCTCACCCCATGCAACGATTAATATCATCAGGAACTTTAAAGTCTGCGAGAAGAAGGGAGTTGAGATCCCCACCCTGATCAAAGGAATTGTCCGCTGCCCAAACCCCGGCTGCATCTCAAATACCAATGAGCCGATCGATAGCAAGTTCCGGGTACTATCAAAAGGGCTTTGCTGTTACTATTGCGACTGGGTGATTACAAAAGATCTGACCAGTTACATCATCTGAATTTTTTTTACATTAAAAAGATCTCCCCAGTCATACACCGTTTCATTAATCCCAGGTTCGAATCGACTTGATATGTCATCGGTAAAGCCCAATTTTTACAGTTCAAACTTTGACCAGACCAAAAAACGGCAAAAGATCGTCCCTGCCAAACGAAAAATCCGCAGAACTGTTACAAAAAGATTAACCATTATATAACCCAGCTAGCATCAGGGAGATGGGAAGATTTCCCCGGTGATTACATATGGTTGATAAAAAAATCGGAGATGCAGGAAAAATTCTTGAAGGAGGAGTGATTGTTCTGGGGGTGGGTGCCCAGGGATTTAACAAGGATTTCATGGAATTTCTACAGAAATACCAGGTAATCGGTCTTGCAGTCGCAGTTGTCATTGGTGCAGCAGCAACAAAACTGGTCAATTCAATTGTGGCTGATATTATCATGCCGATTGTTGGAATTGTTACACCAGATGGTAACTGGAGGGAGGCGATATTACAGATCGGGCCGGCCAAATTCCTTATCGGGGATTTCATTGGAGCAATCATCGATTTTTTGATTATTGCCTGCGTAATTTTCCTGACGGTGAAGTATGTCATGAAAGGTGATGTGTCGAAAAAAATCTGATGATTTGCTGTCGCATTTAAAAAAAATCTGGTGATTGTGTAAATATCCATCACACATCCAGATCGTTGCTGGAGCGATTCTTGGCAATCTCAATGTATCAGGTGCCCGTGGACATCGATCTCGCCACGGAAAATCCGGGTGCTTGAGATCCAGCGGCCGTCTTCAGCCAGAACACAGCTGATCTGGTGAATATCAACTTTTTTTATCCCTCGTGCCCTGCGCAGTTTGTTGATCTCAACTGCAACCGGAAGGGTCTCTTCTGATACAATGATCGCATCAAAATCTGCATCGAGCGCTGAACCGAAACGGTCCTGCAGGGGCTCAACAATAAAAGGAGTTGAAAAATTCCGGCTGGTGATATACTGTTCAAGTTCGGATTTCCGGACCTCAAACGGGCGGATGGGATGAACCTTCCGGCTGGCAAAAGTATCGGTTGTAAGTCCGATCACCACATGACCCTGAGATCCGGCGATCTCAAATGACCGGCCTAACAGGACTTTATGTCCATCGTGAAGGGGATCGAAGGTTCCCCCGACCATAACCTTCATGCTCTTTGATTCTTAATTCCTTATGTTATTATGCGTATGGATAAAAAAGTCTCCGGCGTTTTGCTCTTTGCAGCTGAAAACGCAACAATCATCGGCGATGTCACGATCGGAAAACAGGTGGGCGTCTGGTTTGGTGCAGTTATCCGGGCTGACAAGGACCGGATCGTGATCGGGGACAGGTCCAACATACAGGACAATTGTGTTGTGCATACAAGCAAAGGACATCCGGTCATATTGGGAACCGATGTATCTGTCGGGCATGGTGCGATCCTGCACGGCTGCACAATAGGTAACCGTGTGCTTGTCGGAATGGGATCGATTGTCTTAAACGGTGCAACAATCGGCGAGGGATCGGTGATTGGCGCTGGTGCGGTGATTACAGAGGGGAAACAGATCCCACCGGGATCCGTTGTTGTGGGCGTTCCGGGAAAGATTGTCAAAGAGGCAGACTCCGCGCAGCAGGAACAGATCCTTAAAAATTCTGCATCCTACATCGAACTGGCAAAGGAGTATGCCCACCATGAGTGATGTGGTTGTTATCGGCGCCGGTATCGCGGGCATACAGGCAGCGCTCGACATCGCCGGTCACGGCATTCATGTGCACCTGGTCGAGCGCGAGCCCGGCATTGGCGGCCATATGGCCCAGCTTGATAAAACATTTCCTACAAACGACTGCTCGATGTGCATCCTCTCCCCAAAGATGGTAGACGTGTCACGTCACCCGCTCATCACCATCCATACCTGTGCAGAAGTTGAAACCATCGATGGTGAAGCAGGGCACTTCACAGTCACGATCCGAAAAAATCCAAGATACGTGGACGCAGAACTCTGTAATGGGTGCGGGGACTGTATTGAGATCTGTCCGGTTGAAGTGTATAACCGGTTCGATGCCGGTATCGGTGTCAGAAAGGCAATTTACAAGCCCCACGCACAGGCGGTTCCGGATATCGTGGTCAAGGATGCTGATCACTGCATAGAATGCGGGCTCTGTTATGATGCCTGTGGCCCCAACGCGATACTGCGCAAAGATGACGGAAAGATAGTTACCATCAATGCGGCCAGTATCGTGATCACGACCGGCTATTCAGTCTTTGATGCCCGGAACAAAGAGCAGTTTGGCCATCTCATCCTGCCGGATGTGATTACCAGTCTCGAACTGGAACGGATGATGAACGCAAGCGGCCCAACCGGGGGACAGATCAAACGCTTGAGCGACGGGGCAGTGCCAAAGAGCATTGTGTTCATCCAGTGTGTTGGTTCACGCGACGTGTCCATTGACCAGCCGTACTGTTCGTGCGTCTGCTGTATGCAGGCGATGAAGAACGCGATCCTGATCAAGGAGAAACAACCGTCAATTGAGATCACACTCTGCTATATCGATATCCGGGCATATGGCAAAGGTTATGAAGAATATTATGAACGGGCAAAGGCACTGGGGATTCGGTTCCTGCGGGGTATGCCTGCAAATATCCTCGCTGACCGGAAGGGTCTGATGCTTCAGGTGGAGAACACTGAAAACTCTGAGGTTCTCGCGCTCCATCCGGATCTCGTGGTGCTCTCGATTGGGATCGGCCCATCGGACAGTGCAGCCGGAATTGCTGCAATGTGCGGTGTATCTCTCGAAGCAACCGGGTTTTTCAAATCCATGCATGATGCCATGGACACAGTAGCTACCCTGCGTCCCGGGATCTATGTTGCGGGCACTGCTACTGCCCCCCGCGATATACCGGACAGTGTTGCATCCGGTGGATCTGCTGCAATGCGGGCATATATCGATGCGGTAAGGACGCGATCCGCGTGAACGAGACTGCCACCCTCTGGTGGGATGCAGAGAGCACAAGCATTCACTATATCGAACAGACGCTCCTTCCCAATGAGTACTCGATTATAAAATGCCGCGGCATTGAAAAGCTCGCCACCGCAATCAGACGGCTGGAGATCCGGGGCGCTCCTGCTTTGGGAGTTGCCGGGGCGTATGGCGTAGCACTTGCAGCGGTGCTTGCAGATGGAAAAGATCTGAAATCATTCATGGAAGCAGTAAACCGGGATTCTGATATTCTTCGGTCAACCCGCCCGACTGCAATCAACCTTGCATGGGGCATTGACCGCGTGCTCGCAGCAATGAAACCTGAACAGACTCCGGCCGATGCAGTTACCCGTGCGATCGTTACAGCTGAGGAGATTGCCCGCGAGGATACAGCGTGTTGTCACGCGATCGGCAGACATGGCGCCGCACTCCTGCCCGATTCCTGCACGGTGCTCACCCATTGCAATGCGGGAGCGCTTGCCTGTTCATCATGGGGAACCGCGCTGGGCGTGATCCGTTCAGCAGTAAATGCCGGAAAACAGGTAAAAGTGATCTCCTGCGAGACTCGCCCGCTCCTGCAAGGGGCCCGTCTTACCGCATGGGAACTTGCACGGGATGGTATCGATGTGACCACGATCACGGATTCAACAGCGGCCCACCTCATGCGAAAGGGTGCGATCGATGCGGTGGTTGTCGGGGCGGATCGCATCACCCGCGATGCGATCTTTAACAAGATCGGCACCTACATGCACGCGGTCTGCGCACACCATCACAAAATCCCGTTTTATGTTGCCGCACCCCGCTCAACATTTGATCCAAAAAACTCCGAACAGGACGTGATCATCGAAGAGCGCGGACGCGATGAGGTAACGATCATGGGCAGTCGCACTTATGTTCCGGAGGGAGCGCATGTGAAGAACTATGCCTTTGACGCTACGCCAATGGAACTGGTGACTGCAGTCATCACAGAAACCGGTGTGCTGCGCCCTCCCATTGATATACATAAACTCTTATCGCATCAAAGCACCACATAATAAAAAAAAAGACTCCTCCTATGGATTTCGATTTCACGCCCTACAACCAGCTGATGTTCTTTATTGGGGAACTCACGGTTCTTATCAT
>JAURZP010000151.1 GCA_030653335.1 Methanoregula sp.
GATCATTTTTAAGATATTTGAGGATCTCCTCTCTCAAACCAGGCCGATAGCGCAGGGTATACGTCATCTTTTCAGGTTTTCAATAAATGTTCTCGCAGAATCGCAATCAACATAATTCCCGAGATCAATCTCTTTTTCTGCCTCTGTTACTTCTTTAATTATACCCGCCTTTATTGTGGATTCTGCCGGGTATTCAAGTTCGTACAGTCGCTCTTCGATGATCTCAAGTTTTCCTAAGATCTTCTGAAGCATCATTCCGATGTTCTGACTGTCCATTGTTGTATCCATAATCTTTCACGATCTATAGAGCACCCGATCTTAAAAAAACTATCATCGGATTCTTTCGCTGCGCAAGAACGGATTAAAGATAATCGGGCAGATCATGGAGTCGCACACTGTAATTTTCGAAAACAAAACCGGCGGGGCGGAGGATATACTGGAGATCCCGATAACAAAGATTGTGCCGTGAAAAGAGATGAAAAAATTATTCGAGTTTGATAAATATTGTACCGCCGGGTAATGCTTTGCATTTTGTGATCTGGTTTGTCATTGCCGCATTCGCATCCTCTGCACCTGCCACGATCTGTATGTCAAAGCATTTTCCCGTGGGCCATAACATTGTATCCGATGTGGATAGGGTATGCTCTTTTGTTTCTTCAAATACCTTTGTGGGTATAAAGATCAATCCACCGGGTACGGTCTTCCATTGCGTATCTCCACTCACCCGGTACAGGATCGCTTCCTGGACCGTTTTATCGCCATCATAAGTGGTGTTCCACTTAATGGTCCAGACATTCGGATCAGGGTTTACACCTTCAACAAACGAGAGATGATCTACCAGAAGCGTTTTGCTGCCAAAACCGGTATTCACGATACTTTCCCGGACCCTGCATTGCATGGCAGGAATGAATCCTGTCTGGGTTGTACCTGTAGACGCATCCGTAAACGCTATGGCTGAACTGCCAAAGCCAAACAGATCAATATTCCCTGCCTTTGTCAGGTTCAGTTGGAATGTTGCACTCCATGTTTCATTGAGCTTGATCGTGCCGACATCAAAAGCCATGGTACGGGTATTCCAGGCGTCTTCATCGTTACGGGTTTCACTGATCAGCTGGTGGGTGATACCATTCTTGGTGATGTTGAACTTGTTGATGTACGTGGAAATACCCTCGTGGTACTCGTAATCCATATAATCAGTGATGTCAAGGTCGGGGAGATCATTGATTTTTATGGTACCGAAATCGAGATTTATCTGCGTCTCGCCACCTGCTGTTTCCTTAAGCTGCCCGGCAATGGTGGTATAGACATCCACCAGCTGAGCTCCGGTTGATGCATGGAAGTGTTCACCACCGGTCGCAGCTGAAAGGACATCCAACGTTTTCCAGGTTTGCGATTCACTGGTAATGCCGGATCCAAATGAGACCGTGTAGATTTTGATCGTCTTATTCTGTGCGTAGAGGGACATGTTCTGGTTGGTGAATACATTCGCATTATTGACATTGACAGAACCACCAAGTCCGGAAAAATAGGTGTGCCGATCAGTGTATGTCGAGGTCCAGGCATAGGTTGGATCACGCCCGTTTCCCCTTGCCAGGGGATCGCCATAGTAATTGAATTCACCGTCCGACATCAGGATAATTGCCTGGATGGTCTTGGGGTTTGAATTTCTGTTTGCATCTACGTCTTCAATCGCTGATTTCAGCGCGTAGCGCGTACTGGTGTATCCACCCTGATTTAGATTACTGATGGCGGTAGTAACGCCATCAAAATCGTTTGACAGGCTGGAATCCACACTGGCACTACTACTGTACGATACCAGCCCCACCTGATCCGATGACGGGTTCATTTTCCCGACAAAAGTAGTAGCTGCCTGCTTTGCCCAATACAATTTTGTATAACCATCCATTGCATCATTCATACTCCCCGATCGGTCGATTACCAGTTCTGCATCGATGGGTTTCGGCATGAGCGCAGCGCCGTCCCCCTTGAGTTGTATGGTGATGTTGATCTTGTCCCCCACCTGCGAATTCCCACAGTCCGCAATAGACGATGTGCTGACGTACGGGTAGTTTTTCCAGACCAGCGTAACATCCTTAGTGATCGGGACACCGGACTTGTTCGTCCACGATGCCGTCGCAACAACCTGCCCGGTGGCTGTGGCATTATATCCAGCAGCACCATAGATTGCGAATGCTCCCGGGCTGAATTCTACGGTTGCATATCCGCTGACACCATCTACAGGCACGGGTAATTGAGTAGATAGGCTGGGATCTGCAGTCACGATATAGGGCCCCCCGGGATAGGTGGGGGCTGCAAGCGAGAATGTGACAAGTTCTCCTGTCACCGGGTTACCCTTGATATCGATCACCCGTGCCTGGAGAACGGCCCGGGTCGAGGAATCCACATCAAGACTCGTCATGGACTGCGGATTTCCGGTAAATGTCAGGTCTACAGGATCAGTATTAAAATATTCAATATCCTGACTGCAATACCCGACAGTGCTGGCATTTATCCCGGTGCACACAGCACTCGTATTCCCAAGAGGGGTCGCCTTGAGAGTGTAAACACCGGTCGTTTCTTTCGGGCCGAAGGAAATTCTTAATCGACCCCAGGTATTCGTAGGTGCAGTCACGCTCATTCCATCTGTTGAATCGCAGTATACAGATGCCCCGGTTATCGGGTTGTTGTACTTATCGGTCACTGTGTAATAAATTTCCACAGCGCTTTCCGGGAGCCCATCTGCAGGGAGGGTTGAACCGGGACTGGCGGGAGTCTGCGCAATAAAATAGGGTTCACTGTCTGCTACACCCTGAATATATGTGCCCGGGGGAACTACGATGTTACCAATGGGATCCATCTGTATGTAATTACTTCTGACCGCAGTCGATATCCTGAGACCGGCAGATACGTTGCCTTCTGCATCCGTTGAATAAGTTTTCTGGGTAACGTAATTCTCACCATCCTGTAATCCTGCGCCACCATCATCTGCCATGGTGAGACGGATGGTCTCTGCAGTATTTTTGTTATCTATTCGATTGCCCCAGCGATCAACAAGGGTTACACTTACACTGGTTATTGAACCTACCGGTAACTCGGATGGGTTTTCAAAAGTTGCACCTTGTGGTGTATCGTGATCGATCCGCTGGGTGGTGGAAACCTGAATTGGCGTGGTAGTACCATCGTTAAAAGAGAGGTTTGCAATTATTGTGGCAGTGCCGCTTTTTTTACTGGTAGTAAATACCGCTGTTGCTTTTCCATCAGCACCGGTTATCACAGATGCTGGGGATACAGGGGAGATCGTTCCCAAATCCTGCGAAGCCGGATCAAGAGAGAAGATGACATTTGCACCAGTGACGGGGGTTACGGAGGAACCTGCCGCCAGTGCATAAACAGTGATTGCAGACTGATCATTCCCATCATTTGCTATGAGCCAGCCCGGATTGCTGCTGCTGATTGTTGACGGTGAGAGATCTATTGCCGCTGCTGAACTTACCAGCAGAACCAGACCAAAAATTACCAGAATCCTTTGTTCCAGTATCATACCAATCACATTGAAAGGAAAGATAGCGCGTCATGATATATATAATTTTCTATTTTTGAAATCGCTTTAAAATTGCCCTGAATCGTAAAATAACAGTAATTTATTCAAAAATGCGGGTTACACCCATTTCATGAGGATTTTTTTGTCCAAGAATAATCATCCGGTTTTAAAAAGGGTTATGATTCCATAACAGGACTTTTTTATCGCTGTTACTTTCCACACTGCAGATTCCGGTACAATACATGCCGTTGACTTCAGAATCAGTCAGGTTAATTGTCCGGTGAATGGGCGTACTTGATTTTCTTAATAATCCCATGTGTTTTTCTTCCCCCAATCCCGTTCTTATTTCCGATTCGATTATTAAGAAGAAATTTCACAGATCCAAAAAAACCAATATTTATATTTACCATCCATCCTATAAACCACAAGGCAAAACCATGAGAAAAGCTGCATATGTATTTTTTTTCATACTATTGGTTGCAGCCATCATTGTCATGATTGTGGGAAATCCACTCTCATTTTTTAATCTGTCTCCAAAAGCCACACACTCAAAAATTGATGTCGGGTTTGTTGTTCTGAACCAGTCCGATGAGTTTGTTCGGATCAATTTTGAGAACATCGCACCAGACGCCCAGTACGCTGGGATAAACCGGGAAGAAAGTCCATCTGAAAATACTACAAAAACAACGCACATCCAGCTTATCCGCGGATACAATCTGGATGCAACAGGAAATGCAAGCAGTTGGATCTTCGTTGTCCGGCAACCGCAACTGGTGTCACTGGTAACCTACGATCGCTCTGGTGAAACGGTGAATAACTGGCAGGGCGGGTACCCGGAAAAAGAGATCATCATCAGTCAGATAATTACGCCACGGATGCTCTTTGAAAAGAACCGGGAGAAGATTTTTCCAACACCACAGGCGATCACTACCGAATCAAGAGAACTTGCCCTTACAGAAGGTAACTATTATCTCACGATAACCGGAAAGGAAAAAACAAGATACCTCGTATTCGATGCAAAGACAGGGGCGTTGACATCATCAAATGACTGAAGATTCCGGGTTAATGTCGATTGACTTTTTAGTAGGTTTCACTATCTTCATGATCACCTTTATCTGGGTGGCAACCCTGATACCGGGCCTGTTTATCGGCCTTCAGTCACATAC
The DNA here is from genome assembly GCA_030653335.1 of Methanoregula sp. Taxonomy (GTDB): domain Archaea; phylum Halobacteriota; class Methanomicrobia; order Methanomicrobiales; family Methanospirillaceae; genus Methanoregula. The sequence continues at coordinate 4,708 of JAURZP010000151.1, forward strand.
AATCGATTACGATGCCGTTGCCTACCGGACGGGAGTGATTCTTGTGGAGGATCCGGGCGCCACGAGCCCGTTCGTAACTGACGGCAGCCCGTGGGAATTCCAGAACGTGGTGACCGGCAAGGACAATGTTGCACGATTCGGCCTTGCGATCTCAAAAGAAACCCCCCGTATTCTCGATGAAAACAAGGTAAACCGGTTCTTCTGCTCCACTGCTTTTTCCTATCCGGAAGATTATCAGAAACGGGTGATCTTCGGGGACATTCCCTACCGGTTCAACATCTCCCTTAAGGCTGTCGGAGAGGATATCCCCCGATCTGTCGGGGATGTTGTTCCGGACAATTACCAGTACGGGTATATCCGCAGGGATGTAAAGATCAAGGGTTCGAGCAACACAACGATCGGTAATACGACGATCACGAAGTATGGTTACAAAAATACCGAGAACGTGACGTTAAACGAGTTCCGGATTGTGATCAATTCATCGCACCTCCTTAAAGGCAATGTAGGTGAAATTGACAATCCAAACGGGGATGCTGCGTACCGGATCAACCCGAAGTGGGATCAAATCATTATCAATATTACTGATCTGGAATCCACAAGGCCATCGTGGTGTCAAACCCCACCTGCGCTACCTGCGGCTTCAGACACCAACCTGACAAGTATAAAATTTTACCAGAATCGTTGGGACCCGTTATCCTTCCGCTGGACACCCGACCCATGGAATCCGACCACGGAAATCCTCACGTATGAAGACGGGAATTTGACGCCCATGATACCCCCTGTTGATATAAGGGATAATCTTACTCTGGTTTTTAAGCCGGGGTTTTTCTCCAGTACGGATAAGGACGGTGCGATCTTTATCAACCTGACATTTGGCATGGTTCTGAACCCATCATGCCCGATGCCACAATTTGGCCTTGGCAGGCCGTTCCTGAACAATACAAAATCAGGGCCGTTCAATTATAATTACCATCCCGCAAATGTAACACAACCCGCGTTGACAGACGCAGTCATGGAGGTGGCCATATGGTAAACACGGATGGGCAACTGTATACCATCGAGGGCATAGCCGCAGGTCTCCTCATGCTCATGGCCGCATACATTGTGGTCAACAGCACGTCAGTGTACACCTTGGGTGACACGCATATCAGCGATATGCAACTCGAAGTGCTGGGGAGTGATGCCCTGAACCTGATGAATACAGCCCCAAACAGTACGCCCGGCAAGAGTCCGCTCCAGACAATCGTAGAAACCGATGATGCCGGAACATTCCGGTCAATGTTCCTTACAACAGTGAACAACAGGGCCGGACCTGATCGGGATCATATTCAGTTTGTGGCAAATGTGACATACGTGGATTCGGGCGGTTCTGTCAAAAGCACAGTTCTGAGTGATTCCCTGCGACCGCTCGTCAGCGGGGAACATGCGGTTCGGGTTTCTGACTGGGTAATTGTTGAAAAACAATTTCCTGACTGTTCAGCCCAGTCATGTTCAGGTAAACATGCGGTACTCGTGGAGGTGCTCTTATGGCGGGATTAAAAGATGATGCCCAGTGGATTGTGCTCATGGGTTTTGTCGTAAGTTTCAGCCTGTTCTTTATCGCCATAGTTCTCAACCAGTCAACAGTAATCGGACAAACAACAGCAGAAGCGGTATTGGAATTCCCAAAAAACGATATCCGTGGAGTAAGAGATGTGGCCATACAATCCGCCTTTCTGGATGACGGGGGGATATTTTTTAATAAAACAAATGTGCAAAAAGACATTCTGACCCTGTCATTGAGCCGACAGAATTCCGTAGTGAACATCTCATCCACACCACCCACGGTGGGAAATCCCTACACCACAATCGATATTCATTACAACAACGGGGTGACCATATACAATGAGATCTGGAGATCAAAATAGAGGAACCCAACTCAAAGAAGCCGGAGTGGCAACATTGATAGAGTATATCATGATATCCGGAGTCCTCATGGCCCTCTTTATTGTCATGCTCCTGTTAGTGAATGCAAATTTCATGGAGGGGCCGGCAAACACCCTCACGTATTCCGCATTTACCGATATCAGTAATGGCATCTCCACCCGGATCGTTGACACCTATGCCATTGCACCCGACACCGGAAATATCACCTCGCGGTTCGACATTCCGGATGACATCGCGGGACGGGAGTATTTTGTTGAGATCGGAAATACTGCCTCTGATGATACAACAGCCCAGACCGTAACGGTATCGAGAGGTTCGATTGTCACCAATGTGGCAATTGCCGGTATCGGTTCGACGCGAAGGGCCGGGGGGAATACTACGGGTACTGGTATGAACAGGATAAGTTATGATTCTGGAGGGTTTTAATGACGGGCAAAAATAACCGGGTATCGTGCACTGCCGGGGTATCTGAATCAATCGGGTTCTTACTCATCTTTACCATCGTGATCGCGGGCATCGGACTTGTTACGCTGTACGGTTACCCGATGCTCCTCAAACAGCAGACAAGCGCTGATGAACAGATCATGGAAAAGAACATGATCGTATTGCAAAACGATGTAAAAAGTCTCGCATACAAGACCGTGCCGTACAAAGAGACTTCCTTAAAGATCGGGGGTGGGGCACTCTCGTTATACAATTCGAGTTACACTCCCGCTTCATCAGCGATAAAAATCTATGATCAAAATAATATCGTGTACGAGAACTCATTCCAATCCGGGGATTTGCTATATTCCTCGGACAGTGCCGGTACAGACATCTCCCTCCAGAACGGAGCAGTGGTAAAGCGGCAGCACTCGGAACCGGGATCGGTGATGCTCGCTGAGCCCCGGTGGTTCTATGACAGCGACACAAAGACCATGGTCATTAATTTTGTAAACCTCACCAGCACCGGAATGATGGCAAAGACTGGTGTCGCCACCGTACAGATGGCATTGGGAGAGACCCGGTTCCAGAAGACAGATACTCCCCCTCTTGCCGCTCCGGTATACCTTGAATATACCCCAAATCCACTTCAGGATTACTCGATTGCCTGGGACAACTACTTCCAAAAAACTTTGGGAATGACACTGTTAAGTGGAACACCAGGAAATGGGGCGATGCTGAAATATCAACTGCCCCTAACTACCACACTGGTAATCAAACAATACGAAGTGATCATCAGATCACTCTGATCTTTTTTCACTGGCAGAATAAAAAAACCTGGATAAAGCTAATAAAACCTCGCAACAGGAGCGGTCTCATCCCAATCCCTTTAAGGATATTGCCAGCAGGATCAGCAACCCTGCACCAAAGCATACGATCATTACACCGGATATCCGGTTAATCATCTTCAGGTGATCAGCACTGATAAAGGAGCGTACAGAACCGATAGCACCACAGAGAATGATCCACCAGAGCATCGAACCTAAAAAGACACCGCCTACAAACTCCGATGCGGAAACAACAGAATTTTCATGAAACACCACGCCAAAACCGGGCAGGATGGCAATAAAGAAGATGAGCGTTAACGGGTTTGCAATCGTGATGGCGACCATCGACAGGTAATCTCTGAGGTACGTCTCGTGCTCGGTTTTTACACCCATCTGTGCGGGGATTGAGAGAAAGATTCGCACCCCCACTAAGATTAAAACCACGCCAGCTGCAAGACGAAGCGAGAACTGGTTGGCGATGATGAACCCTGATATGACAGTAAGGCCAAAGAAGGTGACGGCTGCATAAAACGAATCTGCGGTTGCCACCCCGATACCCGATACGATCCCGTGGAGCCTGCCATCGGTGACCGCCCGCTGGAGGCAAAGGAGGGCAATCGGACCAACCGGTACAGCAAGCGTAAGGCCGATGATCATTCCCTGGATGAATAAACTGCTGTCCATGTATGCACTTGTCCGGATATTCTCGCACACGTTTGACCGGGATCTGATCGCGCGATCTGTCACATTGCTCACCCGTGAGGTGGGCGGTGGTGAGCGGTCAGATCGCAGATGATCTATTCCTACCATACATTCCATTTTACCGATGTTGAGGGTTTCGGTACAGGTTCATCATCTCACGAACCGGTGGCCTGCTGCGAGAATTGATCTGCATGCCTTTTTATCGGAGAATGAACTTTAAAACGAGAATTATGAAAACAAGATGCGGGGAGCCGGATTCGAACCGACGAACTCCTTCGAGAATAGATCTTGAGTCTATCGCCAATCAACAGCGATAGATACATTTATGAAATCCGAAATCCCAAGGAGATCATGCACCCAGAGTTCGCCAAGTTGAAAAGACTCGATCCGGTGAACCTGATATACCTCGAAGGTTACCTCCGGATTCTCACACTAAAACAGCTTCGCCCGAAGAGCATAGGGGAAAAACTCTGGCGGGTGTACACATTTCTTATCTATACCAATTTCAAAGACCTCAAGCAAACCACGGCAACGGATTTAGAAGATTTTGTAATTCACCGAAAAACTATGCCGAGCAAAAGGGGCAAACCATGTTCTCATGCCACAGTTCAGGGCGATATCCTTGGAATTAAATTATTTCTCCGGTACCTGCTCCCTGATGAAGAAGTTGAATTATTCAAAAATATCAAAATCAAGCGACAGAAAAACAAACTCCCGGTTGAACGGTTACTCAGCAGGTCCGATATCGAAAAACTTGTAGCGGCTTGTGACACGCAGCGGGACCGGGCCCTCATCATGCTTCTGTGGGATTCCGGGTGTCGCATCAGCGAGATACTCTCGCGGAGTGTCGGGCATGTTGAATTCGATCGTTACGGGGCTGTTATCATGGTCGATGGAAAAACGGGACAGAGGCGACTTCGGCTCACAGCCTGCGTCGGGGATCTCCAGAGCTGGATTAACGTCCATCCCATGAAAAACAATCCAAATGCGCCACTCTTCATCACGTATAACCGGTTCGGATTTGGCAGGAAATGTGTTCACGAGCACACTGTTGCAAACCGTCTGAAAATGATCGCAGAGCTTGCAAAAATCACAAAACCCGTTCACCCCCACGCTATCCGGCATGCTAGGCTCACGGACCTTGCCAAGCAGGGATTCTCTGAGATGGAGTTACGGATTATTGCCGGGTGGGAAGCATCAAGCGGGATGCCGGCAATCTACGTTCACATGTCCGGGGCCGATGTTGAACGAAAAGTCTTGCAGAAAGCCGGACTTTGT
>JAURZP010000153.1 GCA_030653335.1 Methanoregula sp.
GCAAAGTATGAACCGGTCTGTGCTGTGAGTCGGATTTCCCAATCATACCGGTTCTTTGAATAATTTGGGGTTGTACCAGGATCGGCTGATATCATAATTGTTAAAAAGGGCACTTGATCAAAAAAGAATGCGGCGAATAAATGTTTTATCCAATTTCAGGTAAGTGACATTCCTTCGCCAATATCTTTGAGCAGGTACTTGATATCGATCCAGATAATCAGTTCATTCTTTTCATTATCCTTATCCTTGACCTTCTTCTTGATAATCCCGAGAATAGCAGTATCTTTATGATTATCAGAGGCGGAAGTCTTGTCGATATCGCTCATATCGAATGTAGAAACTGATGTAACATCGTCGACCAGGATTCCGGTTTTTGCGCGTGTGATCTTCTCGTCAAGAACAATGATCCTGCTGTTATCATCTTTAGTGTCGGCATTCGAAGCAATATGAAGGCGTTCTTTTAAGTCTACAATTGTAGTGATCTCGCCCCGTAGATCAATGATGCCTTTCATGTAGGAGGCACTATTTGGGAGTTTTGTGATGGATGTGTACTCCACTACCTCCTTGACATCAAAGAGGTCGACTGCGTAGTGCTCGTTTCCGAGCAGGAACTCAACGACCTGCATTGTCCCTTTGTCGTGCTTTCCTGCCTTTGTCTCTTTAATGGACTGAGTTTTCTCAAGCGACTCTGTGCCTGTGGCGACAGGAGGAGATGACATCTTCTCCTCCTCTGCTGGTTTTGTAGTTTTTGCCATTTCTGCACACCTTAATCAGCACTTGAACCGCGAGACTTCTTTGGTCACTTTGTCAACGATCGTGTTCACATTTCCTATGACCTTGGTGATCTGGTCAATTGCTGCCGCCGACTCTTCACTTGCTGCCGCCGCATCCGTTGACTCCTTGGATGTACTCTGCATCAGTCCGCCCACTTCATTGACACTGGCTGTCACTTCTTCAACAGACGCTGCCTGTTCTTCAGCTGCTGCTGCCACATCACTGATGTTCTTGCTGATCTGGTCGATCGACTCAACGATCTTAGAGAAGCTTCTCAGGGTGTCATGCAGGGCTTCGCTTCCCTGTTTGACCCCATTGTTAGCTGCAGTTACTGCATCCACAGCACTATTGGTCTGTGTCTGGAGGCTGTTTATCATCTCAGAGATCTTCTCGGCAGATGCCCGTGATTCAACTGCAAGCGACTTGACTTCGGTTGCAACAACTGCAAATCCTCGACCTGCATCTCCGGCCCTCGCTGCTTCAATAGCTGCATTGAGTGCGAGCAGGTTGGTCTGGTTCGCAAGATCGGTAATGAGGTTAACGATCTCACTGATCTTGTCCATCTGTCCCTTGATCTCGAGGATGATGACATTGACATCGTTTGAAGATTTGGTGATGCCCTGCATACCATTTTCAGTCTTCCTCGCAAGGTCCATTCCCTCCTTGCTGTATAAGGTGGTGTCCTGCACGAGTTTTGCGGTCATATCTGCACGGGTTGCAACTTCCTGGATGGTGCGGGATAGATCTTCCATGGCTTTTTGCACCTGATCGATCCCTGCCATAGATTTCTCGACATTAACGCTTACAGCACTCGTGTTCTTTGCCACTTGTCCTGCACCGGCAGAGACTTCCTCAACGCTGGCGTTAGCCTCTTCGGCACCAGCAGCAAGATCGGTCACCTCCGAACTGATGTTGGTTATTGCATCCGAGATGGCAACACCGATGTTGTTCAATGCCTCTTTGAAGGCTAACCAGTCGCCGGGCATCTTGAGGTTCTGATCAACGCGGGTGGTGAAGTCCTGCCTTGCATAGACTTTTGAAACCCGTAGGGCTTCGTTCACCGGTACGACAACGGAATCGAAGGTTGCATTGACACCATCAATGATCTTCCTGTAGTCGCCCTTGTGCTTACTGGCATCAGCCCGGGTGTTGAGTTTTCCTTCCACAGCAGCAGTTGAAAGCTGATTTGCATCCGTGATGAGATGGTTTATCGCTTTTGTACACTCACCAAGTGATGTGTATATCTGGGCAAATGTTGCATGCACCTGTGCGGTTTCTGCATCCGGAGGAGCCTGTGTGAGATCGATTGCCAAGTCACCTACGGCCAGTTTATCGAGAGCGATGGTAAGTTTATCGGTCTCACCCGTCTGGTAAGCGACAATTTTTGACGCAAGTTTCCCTGCATTTGTGGCTTGCTTTTCTGCTTCAATTGCCTGCCTCTCTTTTGTCTTTATTTCAGTCTGGTCATTTAACAGTTCAAAGGCACCGATAACATCGCCCTTTTTGTCCCGGAGGGGGATCGACTGGTACGAGATATCAAGAATATTTTTCCCGGGTCGTGCATCTGTAGCACCCTGGGCATTATTTCCGGTCTTCATTGCAAGGCAACTGGCGCACCGTTCGGTTTTGCAGTCTCCAGTCTTGAAATGTGAATAACAACTGGCTTTTTCCTTTAACAGTCCATCAAGCGTGGTGCCGCCAAGCCGTGTTCCAGCCTTGTTCATAAACCGTATCTGATAGTTTTTATCAATGATCATACAGGGTACAGGCATATCGTCAATGAACCCGACAAGGCGTTCGATGGTGCCATTGACACCTTCGATAATTTTCCTGTAATCTCCACGGTGTTTTGTAGTATCGGCCCGGGTGTTTAACTTTCCTTCAACTGCCGCATCTGCAAGCATATCCGCGTCGGTAATGAGGGCATTGATGTTGTCGATACAGTTGTTTAAATTGACCTTGATTGCGTTGAAGTCGCCGTTGTAATTGTCAGTTATCTTCTTTGGCATGTCCCCTTTGGAGATGCGGTCCATATATTCAGCCGACACTTTGAGTGGTCCTATGACTGAGTCGAGGGTTTTATTCAGCCCTGTTATCATGACCGCATATTCGCCTTTGAATTTACCGGAATCGCCCCGTGAATCGAGCCGCCCTTCAATAGCCGCATTACTCAGCGTGGTAATGTCATTGCTGAATTGCCGGATGGTATTAACCACACCGCTGAAAGCTTCAGAGACCTGACCAATCTCATCCCCCCCACTTACCATCCGTGCGTTTGAGTCAATTTCCTTAGCAGCACCCGAGATATCTCCGTCCATTACCCGCCGGCCTAGGGTGACAAGGTCTCCCATTCTCCGGGCGATTGATTTGCCAAACAGGGTTGCAATCGCGGCTCCGGCTCCAATGCTGATGATGAGGATGATGAGGATGGCATTTCTCAGGCCATCGATTGGTCCGCTGAAATCGGTCGGATCAACGCGTGTGGCGATGAACCAGTCCATGGGTGCGAAATACGTGTAATAGGCAACGGCATCCTTTCCCTCGTACACATATGGCATGCGGTCGCTGCTGGTCATTACATTAGCTTTGTTCTGTATCATCTGCTTGACAAAGGGTAAATCTGCAACACTGGATCCTATTGCAAGTGACGGGTGGGAGATTACGGTACCCTTGCTATCGAACACATAGACATAACCGTTTGCCCCGATCTTTGTATTCCGCATCTCCTGTTTTAACGGACCGAAGACTACATCTTCAGGTACTCCTACAAAGAGTATTCCGATGATTTCACCATTAGAGTTCTTGATCGGTTCGTAAGCAGTAAAGTACGGTTTTCCGACAACAACTGCTGAACCGTAATAGGTTTGTCCGTTTACAACAACAGCATTATAGACTGCATCAGATACCGCGGTACCAATGGCACGTTTCCCGTCGGCACCAACGACATTGGTTGAAACCCGGATCGCTTTATCGCCTATCTTCTGAAAGACAG
>JAURZP010000159.1 GCA_030653335.1 Methanoregula sp.
GACAGCGGTGATCAATATCGAGCCGATGAACAGGATCAGGCTCAATTTCGACCGAGTTCATGGGATCACTTATTTTTTTTCGGATTGTAAGACGATGAGTTTTTGGAGCGCAGGGCCAGTTCCCGCACCGCATATGCAGGAAGGGCATCAGCAATTGGACCTAAAATCTTTGTTAAGTCTTTCCCGTTCAGTTCGTCTGCAAATATTTGTGCCCCGATGCCTGCGACAATAATCTGCCGGGCATGAGAAGCTGCGGCCACACTCTTTACCTGATCGCAGATAAGTTTCCGCTGCGTGTCCCAGAATTGTTCTGCGATCTGCATGGCTCCCTGTTTCCCAATCTCTTCAAGATCGGCACAGACCACACGGGCGAGCCTGCGCAGGGATGCAGCTTTAGTTTTTTCTTTCTTATCCGGACTGTCGCAGGAATACTGGTCAGGGCTGATATGGTTAAGAACCAGATGCACATCGGCACTTGCGGCAAAATATTCTGAGCTGACCGGTGTTTTCACTCCATTGAGAATAACCGACTGTAAGAGTGTGGCAGCATTTCCCCGGAGCATACCGGTATAGATGAGATACCCTTTCTGGAGACGCAAAAGATCGGTGAGTCCGAATAGCGATTCAAAACAGGCAAGCGGGATGATGTCTGCTGTGGTGCTCCCGATATCAAGAAGGACTGCATCAGGATATTCCTCCCGCAGGCAGTCTGCCGATGCGAGCCAGTTTGCAGCTGCCAGCTGGGGTACGGCCCGGTGATGAAATTTTCCATCCATACCGTAAAAACAGGCGCGGGGAAAGGCTCTCTTGACTGCGTCCACAATAAAGGAGATGCCTTCTGTCTTGTTTGAAAAACTATCTGCAAGCTCGCCGCTCATGACTACGGCTGCCGGGTCAGTTGGAGAAGTTTCGTACTGTTCGAGTATTGACGTGATCTGAGCATGTTCCCAGAGCGGACAGTAATGGATGTGGGCACCACCTGCATTGACAATTTTGAGATTTGCCCCGCCCACATCAATCCCGATCATTTTGAAGTGACCTTCCCGTGCGTATCAAAACAAACGCTCCCTTCAAGGTGTACCTGTTGTGGACCTCCCCCTTTTGAAGCCTCTACAAGAATCTCTGCGATCTCTTCTTTCATGCAGGTGGCAATACCGACAAGACTTGTGGTGATCCGGGGATTCACGTCCACTACATATATTTTGTCGGCAACCACCACATCAACGCCACAATATCCCTGCCCCCCCAGCACAATAATCGCCTTTTTAGCGGTTTCTATGATCTCCTCTTCTCTTGCAGGATGAACCGGAGTCTCACCACCGAGATATTGAATCGCGCCATCAGCCCCCAGTTCGATATGCTGCCGGTTCACGGCAAGGACAAGCGGGGGTTTGCCGGTATAATACGCGCAGGCATCCCCGATTACCCGGCTTGCCACGAGGCTCACTGAAAAATGTTCGCCGTC
>JAURZP010000169.1 GCA_030653335.1 Methanoregula sp.
TAGGCAGCGATGGTGAGAAGGGAACGCTCCGCGTCACCGGAATCATTGAAGAGCGGGGAATGAGCTTCGATCTCAGTACGGATTCTGCGATTGTGGCTACCCAGGAATGGTTCGATAATACCTACAACCGGAATGACTACGATCAGGTTGTCGTCAAGGTAAAAGAGGGGCAGGATACGGCAGTGGTTAAAACCACTATTGAAAAACAGATGAACAAGCGGGACAAGATTGTCAGTGTAACGGACAGCAAGGCAACGCTGTCTTCCATCTACGCGACGTTTGGCACCATCACGACATTTGTCTCTGCCATCGGCGGGATCTCGATGATTGTTGCCGGGGTCTCGATCTTCAACATCATGATGATGTCGGTCAGCGAGCGGATCAAGGAGATCGGCATCATGCGCAGCATCGGCACCCAGAAAAAGGAAGTGATGAGCATGTTCATCTACGAAGCGGCGATCATCGGGGTTATTGGAAGTGTTGTCGGGGGCATACTAAGCATTTTGGCGGGGTATGTCATCAGCGCCCTGATGCTGGGCACAACAAAATACCTGATTACCACAGCAAATGCGCTCTCAGTCGGTGAAGGGATCTGCTTTGGGATTGTGATCTGTCTCGCCTGCGGTATCTATCCGGCATGGCAGGCGGCAAACTTGAACCCAATCGATGCACTGAGGCACGAGTGAGAACAGTGCCACAATGAAACTTTTTTCTTCTCGCGATCAAAAATATGTCTGCTCCGCAGAGAATACTCAGGGTGTCACTATCCTGACCGGTGATCCGAAAAAAGCAATTATCTCCTTATCAGGGCCGATGATCATCGCAATGCTCCTGATGTCCAGTTATAACGTCGTAAACGCGATCTGGGTTGTAGGTCTTGGTTCTGATGCTCTGGCTGCCATCGGATTCGTTTCTCCCATCTTCATGGTTCTCATTGGTCTGGGGTGCGGTATCGGAGCGGGGGCAACATCGGCTATTGCGCGTAGGATCGGCGCTGGTGACCGTAATGGTGCAAGTAACGGTGCAGTACATGCACTCTTCATCTCCCTCATCCTGTCGCGATCATTACCGTGCCGCTTGTTGTCTTTGCAGAACCGATAGCCATCCTTTTTGGTGTCGGGGAAACTGCAGGTCTTGCTGCAGCATATGGGCAGGTTCTTTTCGCCGGTTCATTCTTCATCCTATTTGTCAACATCGCGTACGGCATTCTCCGTGCGGAAGGGGATGCAAAAAGAACGATGTATGCCATGGTGGCTGCAACTCTTCTGAATATGGTCCTTGACCCTATCCTGATCTATGGCCTGGGCCTCGGGATTGCAGGAGCCGCATGGGGCACAATCATCTCCCTTGCAGCGGTAACTATTGTCCTCCTCTACTGGTTCTTTATCAAAAAAAATATGTACGTATGCTTCTCCCGGCAGGTTTTCACCCCGTGCCGGAGCGTGGTTTCTGATATCCTGAACGTGGGAATCCCGGCCAGTGTCGAGTACCTGCTGATGTCGGTACTGTGTATAATTCTCAACCTGATCCTCGTTATTGTTGCCAGTACTGATGCTGTGGCGATATTTTCCGTTGGGTTCAGGGTTGTATCATACGGAATCGTTCCCATTGTTGCAATCGGTATGTCGGTCGTATCGGTTGTCGGTGCGGCATATGGGGCCCGGCATTATGAGAAGATCCGGGTTGCACATACGTTTTCGATCCTCCTTGGGATTGCTCTTGCTCTCTGCGTCAGTCTCCTAACCTGGGTGTTTGCATATCCAATTGCCTCTATCTTCTCTTATTCACAGGAAAGCGCCCACCTCTACCCGGGTATTGCCGCATTCATCGGTGTCATGTGCCTGTTTTATCCATTTGTACCGCTGGGTCTGCTTTCGTCTTCCGTGTTTCAGGGCGTCGGTAAAGGACCGACCTCCCTGTTTCTCACGTTCATGAGGAGTCTTGTGTTTGCCGCAGTTTTTGCGTACATGCTCGCAATCCCATTAGGTATGGGAGAACAGGGAGTCTGGTGGGGGCTGGTTGCTGGTGAAATACTCGGCGGTTTGCTGGCATTTGCCTGGGCGCGAATGTACCTTTCACAACTGGACCGCTTGACCAGGGAAGAGACGCCCCTACAAAAGGAGGAACCGGAAACCACTTGAAAAAAGACGACCCGCAGGATCAAAAATGTTGAGGGAATACACATGAAACAGCACCGTTAAATCCGAAAAAAAGATTTTGGAACGTTATACCCGGGGATACTGGCAACTGGTATATAATCAGGATAAGGACACCTCACAAGGCTAAGTTCTGGCAAAAATCCTGCCTTGTGGGATTTACCAATATTACAAAAGAACCTGTTTTTACCCTCTCTGTCTTGAGCCGGTACCGGGGACGAAATTCCAGTTTACCCTGATAAATGTCCGGAAGAATAAAAGAAAAACTGGCATATCCACATCAAT
>JAURZP010000179.1 GCA_030653335.1 Methanoregula sp.
TTCAGAACTTATCGCTCAATTAGCCTTGAAGGGCATGATACGACCTTCGAGGATAGTTGCGCAAGTACATCGAGACTTTCGATCCCTTGTGCGACTCCGTCACAACCGGTCCAGAAAAAAACTGACATCAAAAATGAGATACATCACATTCTGGATTCGGAATTATTCCGGCTTTCCTCTGTAATGACAGATCTTTTTGGAAAGAGCGGATTGCGAATCCTCGATGCGATTATTGCGGGATCTTCAATGGACGAAATAATGAAAACACTTCCCCGAAATCTCCGGAAAAAAAGGGCTCAGTTTGAGGAGATACTTAAGACAACGATATCTACTGAGGCAATATTCCGACTGAAGCACTGCCTCAATATTCTGAAATGTCTGACAGATGAAATTGCAGATCTTACCGCAAGAAGTCTCTTCTACGCAAATGAGAATTTCCGACACGAGATGAAGATTCTCAAATCGGTCCCTGGAATCGGAAATATCGGCGCATTTACATTACTTGCAGAGATCGGCGATTTTTCAGATTTCTCCTCCGGAGATAAACTTGCGAGTTGGTTGGGATTGGTCCCTAATGTCTATCAGTCCGCTGACAAACTGAGGACCGGATCGATAACTAAGCGGGGATCAAATCATGCCAGATGGATTCTTGTTCAAATTGCCCACGCAGCTACCCGGAGTAAAAATACGGTTTTTCGCCAATTCTATGAACGAAAAAAACCGATTATCGGATCTGGCAAATCTATTGTAGCTCTGGCGCGGAAGATCGTTACGATTATCTGGCATCTTATCACTAACAACGAATTTTTCAATCATGAGGATCGTCGTGCAAATCTCTTTAATAAATCTGTTAAAGTTCAAATCCCGACTTCGGTTTCACTTGACGAAGTCTTGACAATCTTAAGAAATGCGGCGATTACTTTGAAAGAGCCAGATTCAGGGTTGGGTGATTAACCCCAATCCGGTTTTTTGATTTTCATGCCAAATTTAAGGAACTCATGTAAGTATCGCGTTCTCCTCGTGATTTATCGTATCTTTAAAAAAAAATCAGATCCCATTAAGGGGCTGGATCACATCTCTATACCTTTCAACGTCAATGCCCAGATGATGAGCTGCTTTTTTTGAAATTTCATCAGTAATCGCATTGAATCCGGCTATGCAATCTTCTGGATATTCCCTGTGGATATTTGTGAGAATTTTCTTATACGCTTCAGATGAATGCCAAAGAATCGAATAGATGTCACATGCATCCTTTACTAATTTATCATCCTTTGTCCGCAGGGGAATAGATCTAAGTTTTGTTGCAAGCAACATAACCGGTGGTGGCACTAATAACTCTACACCCTCTAAATTGACCGTTACACCAGTACCCTCATCAAACACTCTTCTAAGTATTGGCTCATCAAGAACATTAAATCCAAAAATCTCCTTTTGCCTCGGATGTATGGTGTCAACCATCATGTCCAGATATAAATAAAATAATTCATGCATTGGAATTTTTCGCGAGACATTTTCGGTTATTATCTCTCCTGTCTCTCTCTTTATCATCTTACAATATCGACAAGAGCCCTGTGGAACATAACCAAGCTCCTGAACAATGGCAATTGCCTGAGAAAATGTGCTGGCGCTTAATTCAGAATCACTGGCATCAGAATCAATATGAAAACATACGTCAATATCTCTCGATCCAAGGTATTGAGATCCGTGTTCTTCCCGGAATGATTCATTCACTGTTACATAAAATGCCCATCCTCCGATGAGTAAAAATGGCTCAGGAAGACGGGTCACGATATGATTCAGCGCTTTGAATGCAGAGCCGCTTTCAATTCTGTCGTACAACTCTTCAGGCATGATAAATCCGTTTCATAAGAAGCTCTGCTGCCTCTCCGCATTCAGCACCCTCTCTCATTAAATCTACAATAAGTTGTTGAATTGATACTACTGGCCAACCTTCAACAACATGTTTTTCAAAAAAGACATGTTGATCGGTAAAATAAATCTTTACATTCCCCTTTCCAACATACCCGGAATTCGTGAGATATTTATGCCATTTTTCAAGTTCGGAATCATTAACGTAAAGTTCGTAATATCTTGGAAATAAGTAATTTCCAACAAGATTTTCGGCAAAATATCCGGTAAATGCATATTCCATTTTAGCGTTCTTTATCGTCTCTTTAGGATTTTGAATATTGTATTCCCGGTAGTATCGATATGAACGCTGATTTGCCCAAAGATTAAATATTTTTTTTACATCTGAAATCTCATGCTTTTTTAAGGCGCCCACTCTTTCCAATTCGGATAAAATTGAATGGACATAGCTATAATTTGTCTCTGCCAGTTTTGCAATTTTATACCACGAACAATTTTTAATTTTATTACTAAGCAGGATCCTGAAGACTCGTTCTTTTTTACTTCCAAAATATAGATTTATATTATCCTTTAACAATTCCCTGTCCTCTTACCAAGTATATTGGTATTTGCAATTGTATTTAATTTTAACGGATATAGTCAGCTGATATACATTCACCTGCAAATCGGTAATACCGAGGAACAGGTATGAAAAAGTGTGAGAATATCAAAAAGTTGGAATGCCCATCCCATTCATTTTTTCATTATTTTTTTAAAAACGCCATGCTCGATCAGCAACTTCGCATAATCCTCACCCGATAACGGGCAGCGGATAAGATCGTCTGATTCTTTTCCAGACAGATGTAGTTGGATCCTCATCTTTGCGATCATGATCGTGATTGAAAAATTGATCCGGATCAATCGTAACTTGATTGAAAATTTTCAGGCAGACTTTGATTGAAAGTTTTTGAGCGAATCTTGATTGAAAAATTTTTCCGTAAATCCTCATAAAAAACCCAAATGCGTGCATCGATCAGACCCCTCCAATATGGGTCTTTTTCCACTCAAAAAAACAGAGTTAACTCCAATCGAAAAAACCCCTAATCCGGGCATTTTGCGGGCTTTGT
>JAURZP010000181.1 GCA_030653335.1 Methanoregula sp.
ACTACCTAAGTTTGTAGATTTATAACCTACACTTGGCACAACCTCTTTTCTTCAAACAAATTTTTGAACCCCATTATTTTTAATTGGTCAACGAGTCCTTCATTGAGATTAAGGTACCAGAATGCTTTCTCCCCGTTCTCACATTCAATCTCGACATAAGATACTCTCCTTAAGCGTCTCAACAATTCATCGAAGCCATATCCACGTTTTTTACCATTGATTTGGTTTAAGCGAAGATCGTATACTTTCCTTAACCAAAGAGCCATCATATTGATGAAAAAAAACGCCCGAATCCGAGTATTCCGCCAATGCCGGACCGGAGCGAGTTTCAGATATGATTTCATAGTCTCGAACGTCTTTTCGACGAAATCCTTTCCAATGTATTCCATTACAACATCAGTTGCTTTTAGCGACGTGTCTGTTGAATATAACAGATATTTCCCATCAAAAGCTGCCGCTGTATCGATCGCTTTAAAATCATATTCCCATTTCAGTGAATAATGGTCACCGGCCGGGCTTATTTCAAATTTAAAAAATTCCCCGTAATTGCCCACTAAATCAGAAATTTTCTCGTTTATTTTCGCCTCGTGAAGTCCCCCTAAATCATTAGTTAACAAATCTAAATCGTCACCAATGTCCTTTAAAATTTTGTTTCTGGCATCACACAATCCCATTCTCTTCGAGAAATTAACATAGACAACCCCGGCATTCGGTCTCCCGAACAATTCGCCTTCTGCTCTCATTGCATACAAAGCACTTTTTTCTGTCGATTTAACCCGGTTAGAGACGTGGATTGGAACATCCATCGCCACTCCGAGTGAAATTGCTTCATTCGAAACTGTCGAGACACCACAGATAAGTTTCCAACCCATATTTTCAATATCCATAACCGAATCTTCGGAAGTGTTTCCCCGATCCCAAATCAGGGTTCCTGGCGTAAACGACAAATCAATTAACGTTACCAGCAGATCTTTAACCGACGACATTGAGTTGAAATTACCCGGTAATATAAAGTAAGAAACGGGAGTTTTATCCCATTTTGAGACTAAAACGCACAAATTAATCTGTTTCCGGTTTGCTTTTTTTGAATTGTACCCTTTCTCACCGAGATCATCTCCACTTCCAAAAATCAGCACTGGGGTCAGATCATATGCCAGGATTTCTGTTTTTTTAGTATCGAGTGGGTTTTGCAAACGCCAATTTCTGAAAAGTTCATCACATATTAACTGACCAAAGTCAGTATACCCGTCAGCAGTATTATCTTTGAAACAAACACGGTCCAATGCAGTATAGAACGCACTGTCTGTAAAATAGTCATCAGGGATCGCGAATAGATCCGGGATGACGGTTGTTTTGACCCATTCACTAAGATTTGTGGCACTCTCGGGATTTGTTGCCTTATTGATTGCCCACGCAGTCAATATTTTCCCGGGAGATTTTCCCTCAATATTTTCATTTCCACAACATATTTTATCGATGATTTTGGACATATTGAGGGTTTTTTCAGCAATGGTCCACATAAGTTTTACATCGCCAGCACTTTTGGATCTTTCAGGATAAAGTGGCGTTTGAATATGAGCTGACTTTTTCGGAAGAGGTACTCCCCTCACATCTCCTTCCTTACCGAGGTATTTGATGAATCTGGTTTTTACTTTCCCATCCTCTCTGTACGTCTCATATTGAGCCAGATAAACAACATCTCCCTTCTTCATACGTTTGATGTGCATGTGAGTTATATTTACAACCTACAAGTAGATAAACCTTCCGGTCGACATTTACAGGCTATTTTAAAATTAAAGCGCGTTCATCCAGATTTTTAAAAATTTTCGGCGGTAAGTAAGTTAGAAAACTACAAACTCAGG
>JAURZP010000183.1 GCA_030653335.1 Methanoregula sp.
GTTGATGATGAGTCCCAGCGGGATTGCCGCGTCGATGTCAACATCAATATCGTGGACATCCAGCGTGAACTGGATCCCCCGTATCTTGGCATCGTAAAACTGGAAGAGGCCGGTGCCGAGGAACCGGATGTAATCCTGGAGACTGATATGGGAGATGTCTTCTGCCCGGTAGAGTTTTTCATGGACGAGCGCCATCGCCTTGACCCGGTTCTGGCTCTCCCGGATGGCAGCGAGCGTTTTTTCATCCGTGATATACCGGGACTGGAGGTTCAAGAGGCTTGCAATGATCTGGAGGTTATTCTTGACCCGGTGATGGATCTCTTTTAAGAGCATCACTTTCTCATCATAGGATGCCTGGAGTTTTTCCTCAGCCATAATGCGATGGGCATTCTCCAGTTCGAGCGCTTCGTTTGCCTTTGACAGGGCTTTTGTCCGGTCTTTTACCCGCTCTTCAAGTACGGTATTTAACGACCGTATCTCGGACTCCATAAGCATGCGGTCGGTGATGTCCTGGTTTGCACCGTACGTCCGGATCACTTTTCCGTCAGGGTCCATGATCGGGACGAACCGGGCAATAACGGTACGGACACTCCCGTCACGGGGAGTGATGCGGTGTTCCACCTGGCCGGTATAGGCCGGATCGGTTGTTGCAAAAATTTTCTGGATTGATGCGAGCACAGCCGGGCGGTCTTCAGGATAGACGAATTCCTGCATATAGGTCTCAGCCGACATCAGGTTTCCCCCCTCGCGTTCAGCAGTGGTTTCATAGAGTGCGTAGAACCGGTCATCGAACGTGAACATACCAGTCGCGAAATCGTACTCCCAGTTCACAAGATTTGCAATATCCATCGCAGTCGCAAGCCGGACCTGGTTCTGCCGGAGCGCTTCCTCTGCCTGTGAGCGCTCGCTGATATCTTCATGCATCAGGATTACATTACGAATGCTCCCGGATGTATCCCTGATCGGGTAAATCCGGGATTGTACCCATTTTTTCCCTCCCTTCCCGAACATATGGTATACATCATATTGTGCGGGAGGGACCGAGACCGTCTCACCGCTAAAACCGGCCTGGATGTAGGGCATCAGTCCCAACTGAACGAGCTCATCATCCTGTAGTATATTGTAATCTTTAAGATCGGGCAGGACAAGCCCCCATAATTCTTCAAAAGCCTTGTTTACCTGAAGTGTCCGGCCATCAGGGGACATTACCTGGATGCTGAACGGAGACTGTTCAACCATCGTCCTGAAGCGCGTTTCGCTCTCACAAAGTTTCTCTTCTGCCTGCTTGCGATTGGTAATATCCTGGATAACCCCAACGACCTTGATCGGTATTCCCTGTGCATCCTTTTCGAGACGGGCAATCGACAATATCACTTTTTGCGGGGACCCGTCCGCGGGATTGATGGCAAACTCAAGGTTGTACTCCTTCTCTTCATGGATCAGGTCAACGAGTGCCTGGTGGACCAGTTCCCGTTCCGGAATGCAGGCTTCGATCTGATCGATCGGGAAATCACCAGACACCGGTGGAAAACCGTAAATTCTGGCTCCTTCAGCAGATCCCCAGATTTCCTTGGTCTGCAGGTCATACTCCCATCCACCTATGTGGCCGATCTCCTGGGCCATGAGGAGTTGTTCCTCGCTCTCGCGGAGTTTTTCCTCAGTCAGCCTGCGCCCGGTGACAATCATCGCGATGCCCACGAACATCTTCGCCGATCCCGCTATTGTAGAGGGAGCGATCTGTCCCCGGGTGAAGACCCAGGCCCAGGTCCCTGCCTTTGTGCGAATACGATGTTCGCTCTCGTAAATGGGTGTATCGCCCCGTAAATATGCCTCGGCCTTGGACATCCATACCGGTATATCTTCGGGATGGTGATAGGATAACCATTCCGGCAGGGATGTCGGGAGTTCCCCCGGGGTATAGCCAAGCATTGCGTGGAACCGATCATTTAGGCAGACATCGTTGCGTTCAAGATTCCATTCCCATATGCCTGCATTGCCCACATCCAGTGCCAGGGATAGACGTGTCTCACTCTCCCGCAGCGCCAGTTCTGCTTTTTTCCGTTCAGTAATATCAGTTACAAAAACTGCAACATACTCTACCGCAGTGTGGTCCGGGTTGAAAACCGGGTAGATCGCATTGTTGAGGTACTTACCGTAACGTTCATCATCAAACCGGACCGGTTCACCGCTCTCAAGGACCCGATCAATATTTGTTTTCCGTGCCGTTGCAATATCCGGGGGCAGAAGATCATACACACTCTGTCCGGTGACCGTTTGCACGGTACCCCCGGATCGCCGGGCCCCCTCCTCATTTATCCGAATAATTATTCCCTGCCGATCCAACAGCATCAGGACATCTACGGGGGCGTTTAAAAGCGTTTCAAGCGTGGCGTTCTGTCTGATGAGGAGATCTTCCATCCGCTTGTGTTCGGTAATATCGTGCACGCTTCCTACAAGGTTCGTACAACGACCAGTTGCATCGATCAATGGGGTGACACTGACTTCACCATATTTTTTTCCCCCGGGATATCCTGTGATTTCTTCCCAGGTAACGGTTGTATTATCCTGAATTGCCTGTTTATACTTCTCAAGTATTAACGTCAAAGACGGTTCCGGAATGACCTCGTGAACATAGTTGCCAACAACCTGTTCTTGTGTTAATCCCGTAACATCCAGGAACGGTTGATTGACAGAAAGGAAACGGTAGCGATTATTTTGTTCGACAGATAAGAAAAACAGAACTTCAGATATATTTCGATAGATTGTAGAAAGTTGATACTCTTTAGCCTGGCACTCCTTATCCACCCGTTTGCGCTCGGTGATGTCCCGGATCACTTCGATCGCACCGATACGGTTGCCAGCACTGTCGTACAGCGGCGATGCCGTCCCCCAGAGATACACCCCTATCCCCCCTAAGAGGGTTGGGATAAACGTCTCTGAGGTTATTCGCTCGCTGTCCCGCAGAATATAGTCATATTTTTTTTCAATTTCCGTATCATCCATCAGGACGAGATCTATGAGGATGGGTCTTCGTTCTCCGTAAAAGGGAATGCTATATTCATGGTCGCCTTTCCCGAGCATCTCTTCTGCGGCAACCCCGGTCATCTGTTCCATCGCGTTGTTCCACGCGATCACCCGGCCTTCGTTATCAATTGCGAGCACCGCATCCGGCAGGAAACTGATGATATCTGCAAGGCGTTTTTCGGAATCACGCACCGCCTCTTCTGCCCGCTTTCTCTCATGAATATTCTCCCAGTCACGAAGCGCTCTCCGGGTGATGTGGGGCAGGTCATGAAACACAGTTGCGGATTTGACCACGTAATCGATCGCCCCCGATTTCATGATCTCAACGGCAAGTTGTTCATCCCCGTAACCGGTCATGATGATTAAGGGAATTGTCACTGCCCCGTCCGTGCGGACCAGTATGTCGAGACCTTTCCCATCCGGAAGAATCCAGTCAGAGAGGATCAGGTCTGGGAGATCGCGCTCAAGGATCTGTCGGGCCTCGCGGAGATTCCCTGCAACGGACACCCGGAACTTCTCAGGATCATTACGAAACGCCCGTAAAACGAGATCCTGTTGAGCCTTATCATCCTCAATAAACAGAATGTGGGTAACTTTTATTCCCGTACCGGAGATCATTACCCATCCCTGTCCCTAAAGCCTTCGGGCTTTTTAGTCTCCTAAGGGTTTTGCATTCCAGCCAAGCCAGTAGAACCCGAGATCCTTCATAAGTTTTGTAAAGGTCTTGAAGTCAAGGGGTTTTACCACGTAGCTGTTCGCATGGTAATCAAAGGATTTGGCAATATCGCTCTCGGCATCGGAACTGGTAAGGATAACTACCGGAATGCGGAGGAGGGCCGGGGTGGTTTTTATTGTCCTGAGCACCTCAAGCCCATCAACCCGGGGCAGGCGGAGATCGAGGAGAACCAGATTCGGCCGGGGATTTTGTTTCGGATCTGCGTATGCGCCCCGCATAAAAAGATAATCAAGTGCTTTCTCGCCATCCGACACAAGGTGGATCTTGTTTGCTACCTGCTGGTCTCGCATTCCCCTGATCACCAGCTCGGCATGGGCATCGTTGTCCTCAACAAGCAAAATATGCAGAGGTTCGCCTTTAAGATTATCCATAAGAGTCTCTCTACTATCTCTCCATTATTATTGTTATCGGTGCGGGCTTCTCTTTTTCACCGGGAGCGTGAACCGGAACGTGGTGTCCTTGCCCGGGTTCAGCTTCAGCCCAGACGGTTCCCCCATGCCGTGTTATGTCGGTCATCGGTTATAAAAACAGGAGTGCTCCAGGGTCTTTACCGACCATATTTCTTATGGGCTTGTTCAATAGTCATCACAAAATGAATTTGAACCAATTTTGCTTCTTTATCAATAGTATAGAATGCCGTGTAGCGCCGGCCAATGTGAATCCGGTACGCAAAAATTCCCCCGGATAAAACCAGTTTCTCTTTATCTCCGCCTTTCCCCGGATAGGGACTGTCTGACAGCCGCTCGAGTGTATTAATGACAATCTGCTGATCTTTTTCTGGCAGAGAATCAATAAACGTCTCCGCTTTCACCTTGATAGCAACTTCAAAACTCACGGGATCAGATCCAGAATAACCGGGCACAACACCCGCCAGTTCATTTCAAATGCCCTTAATCTGCGTCCGCCTTTTAGTCACCGCTCTTTTACTCTTGCGTGTTTTGATCTCTGAAAGAGGAATGAAATCTCCTTCTTCCAATGATCGCAAAATATCATCTTTAAGCCGTTGTTTCTTTTGCAGTTCAATCATCTCAATCAGTATATCGTCATAAGTCTGCCCCGCCATCCGCAGTTCTGCAAGGTCTTTCCAGACGGGTTCAGATACGGGTATCCGCTTGGTAAGCATAGTCATATACAATATTGTAAAAATTGTAAATAGATAAATTCAGCTATAACGTATTTTAAAGGAATATCCAAACGGCGCATAATCGCACGAACACTCTACTAGCGCCCTGCAGGGAGTTGGTGATCAGGTCGAACTTATTGTCGATACTCCGGACTCATTAAGAAAGTTCAAGGACAAACTGCATTTGATCTACTGCGAAATTTCACGATATGAAAAAGATAATCTGTGAAAAATCAAAACTGGTTTTTGACCGTATTCACCGGTTATTGTTCATCTTTATGATAGAGGGCAGGAAACACGAGTGTGTCATTCTTTTTGTCATAGCAATACGAGAGCCTGAACGGGGGTATATACACCTCACGCGTATTTTTACGGCACCAGCGCATGGGCTTTCCCGTACCAGGATCATGAACAATCCGTACGATCTGCGCTTTGACGTGCTCTTTTAGTGATGCATCCAGAATCTTCCTGATTGTTTTTTCAAAGTGACTGCTATAGGCAACAGTCACCATGATGCCAGCTCATCAAGAAAAGCATCCTTCTCCTTTCGTTTAAAAGATCCCTTCCGGTATTCAGAAAATGCCTCGTCGGTCTTTCCGGCAAAGAGGATGTCATCTTTCAGTGCCGGTTTAAATTCGTCAAGAGGCTTGAGAATATATCGTTCACCCTCCCGGATTATGAGCAATTCCTCTCCTTCAGAAAGATTGTCCCTCATAGAAGAGGGGATGACAATCTGACCTTTTGAACTTACGCGGGTAATGCCGATATCCATATCCGATCAGTAAGATATATCTTACATCATCGTATATCATTTTTTGTACAATTATGATATTTCAGGCTGCTGCTTTTGTATCAGTATATGGGAAGGAAAAGGAAAGAGCCCGACTATCCTCTGCTTTTCCCGGCTGATTGCGATCACTAAAGACAAGCAGTGGGTAAATTCTTCATTGGCTTTCTCCTGTCAACACGGGAAAATTCCTACGTATCACAATTCCCGTATTATGGTACGCTAAGACCCTTTGTGTAACACCGGTGATACACAAGATGCCGTTGTGTAACATTTTTTTGATTTCATGTTACACCAGCGAGCCATCTGTCGATTTCATAAACAGGTTAGATCAGGAAACTACGGGCATTATCTCCCGAACCGCCCTCCCAGGAGTTCCGGCTTACAAAGCAAAAGCGCGGGAGCCAGCCGGTCCGTCTGGCATGAATATCGGTTGAGTCATGTTCACTCGTCATCGATTCGGCTATCACCTCACTCGCATTCCCGGAATTGCCCAGTTGAGATCCAGTACGCACACGGCTCATCGCTCCACACCGTCGCCGTAGGCTGCTATGGCCCGCTCCTCACATACCGTTTGCGGCGAAAATGTTCGGTGATGTTGATCATACTCATGACTAACGCTCAATGACTCACTCGCGTCACTGCCGCCCGCTGATGCAGTTGTCAACAAGGCGCTCCCTCGGGCCGCTGGGCCACAATTTAATAAAATTCTCAATTTAAAAAACCGTTATTTTAAGGAGAGCCGGCAAATGGTATTTTTAAATCTTTTAACCATTTCCAGAGAGGGATGTATTGGATGTTGCCCCGGATGCCGAACCATTCTTCAGTCTTTTTGTGCTCTTCATCCACGGTTAAGATGATACGATTTTCGCACGCACAATCACGACCGGCTATCAGGAGCGCGTTAACTTCACGGTGTCGTGTTTTGTCATCAGTGAGATCAGTGCATACCTGAATCAGTGCACTTATCTTCCCGCTTTGCTGAATAACAAAATCAACCTCCTGCTGATTTGCATTCTTCCAGTAGTAAAGATTTATGCTATTTGCCAGTTCGAGTTGATGGAGTGCAATTGCCACGAGATTTTCCATGAGACTACCATCATTCCGGGAAAATCTGAATCCTTTTGCAGTTACAAAACCATTATCGATACAATAGCACTTCTTATTTGCCAGCACCTGTTCTTTTACTTTGTATGAGAACCTCGGGATTGAAAAAAAGAGAAACGCTTCTTCTAAGTACGCAAGATATTTCCGTACGGTCCGGTCACTGCGGCACCCGGTCACCTGGGAGAGACGGTGTACAGAATATTCTCCCGCCACGTTCGAACAGAGATACTGGGCCAGATCGCCTAACCCCTGCGGGGATCTGACCTTGTAGCGCTGTATGATGTCTTTGTAAACCACTGCATCGAAGAGCCGGATAAGGTACTCTTTCCGGTCAATCGTTGTTAACAGGATTTCAGGAAATCCTCCGCTCGCAGAATATTCTGTCAGCTGCGCACGATATTCACTTTCTGTATATTCACCTTCTTTCGTACGCAGGTATTCAGCAAACGAGAAGGGAAATATTGTTGTTACCGTGTGACGCCCGGTTAAGTGTGTTGCAAGTTCCTTACTGAGCAGGTGAGCATTGCTTCCGGTTATGTAAAGTGTGTAACCCTGCCGGGCGAGCCGGTTTGCTAAAAGTTCAAAGCCCGGTATATTCTGGATCTCATCGAGCAGGAGCGTCTTTGATCCAGGATAAAGGTCCGCTACTGCTGTCAGGATGTCGGGAATTTTTTTTACATCATTGAGTTCTTCGTCATCGAAATTTACATAACCGAAAGGACCCTGTGACATCAGGTAACGGGTTACGAAGAATGATTTGCCTGCTCTCCGGGGACCAATTACGATCCGGATCAACCGGTTGTTCCCATCCTGCATCTCTGCAGTGCGCTCAATATAGTGCTCCACCTTTCGGAGATCCAGTTCCTTTTTCTGGTTGATAAGAGCATCCTTAACGGTCATAATCTGTTCTATAGTATTGTAATACAAAAAAATAGATAAAATTTTGTATTGTGTTTATTAAAACCAGTTTTACTTGGCAATGATTCTTTACACTTACGGGGACTTTACCGGGTTTCAAGAACAACCTGAACCGGAGTAAAAACATAAATTCCGGTGAATTCGCTTTTCCAGTCCGGGTCTGCATTCACCGCATTGAACGTCTCCCTATACATTCATATAAGTGCAGGAAGTATCCTCAATCACGAATAACGATCGGAAATTAAAGGGGAACACATTCTGATGGATAGCACATATGATCAAAAAACATGTATAGAGGCCGGGATCCTTGATAATGCACTTGTCATGATAGCTGTCCTCGGAGAGAAGGGCCGGATTGTTTCATGGAACCATGCAGCAGAGACCATCACCGGGTATTCACAGAAGGAAGTGATTGGTAGCAACGCGGTCTGGAAAGATCTCTATCCGGACAAGGATTACCGTAAAAGTATTACGCAGAAAATCGCCGATATTCTCAAAACAAAAAATTATTTTGAAAATCTTGAAACCAATATCCGTACGCGTACTGGCGAATCCCGCACCATTCTCTGGAATACCAAAATGATCCTTGAAGGGAGTCTGCCAAGAACTATCGCTGTTGGCATGGATGTCACAACTGAACGGGAGGCCGGGGTATTCCGTGAGAGTATCATTGACAATGCCTACGTGCTCATTGCTGTACTCGGTCCAAAGGGAACTATACAGGTCTGGAATAAAGCAGCAGAGATGATCACCGGGTATGCCCCTGCTGAAGTGATCGGCCGAAATGACATATGGAAAAAACTTTATCCGGATGTTGAATACCGCAAGAAGATAACGCAAAAAATATCCATGATTATTTCGGAACATAATTTTTTTGAAAATCTCGAGACAACGATACGCACGAAAAACGGGGACCAACGGATCATATCCTGGAACACAAGGCAGATTAGTGACGGTGGGATATACCACGAGATCGCAATCGGGAGGGATATCACCGAGCAGCGCAAGGCTGAGGAATCGTTGGTTGCCTATATGACCGAGATGACGATGCGGTTAAAACAGCCGGTCGGGATTATCAGTAACACCCTCCTTGAATCGGCACAGTTCATAAAGATGGGAATGCTCACCCAGGATGAAATTATCATGATGCTTGAAGGGCAGGCCCGTAACGCCACCCAGATCGAGGCAAATATCAAGGAATTCCAGACCGAGATTGTTGAGAAGAACCGATCGATTCCCGAAGCGTACCGGAAATTCCTTGAAGGGTGATTAAGTGCCGGATATTATTGACCCAGAGGAACTGGAACAGAAAAAGATCTTTTTAATCCTTGCATCACCCAAAACGATCCGCCAGCGCAACATTGACATTATCAAGGAAATATCGACATTGGGCTATCATACAGTTGTCATTACAACAAACTTTCCCTACAGTGTTCTGACAAAAATGTATACTCTCGGGGAGGTACCATCGGATTGTGTCTCATTTATCGATGCAGTTACCCGCAACTCTATTGGGAGTGTCGAGAATATCCCCGGAGTCGTGCGCTATATCAACAATCCGGCAAATCTTACCGACATGGGTATAGCGGTAACTGAAGTACTGAAAGATCATTCAGGCAAGAAAGTCTGCATCATGTACGACTCAGTCAGTACCATGCTGATCTACTTATCATCGGCAAATATTTCAAAATTTATCCATTTTGTAACCAATAAACTCCGGCTCATGGATATATCGGGGGTATTTCTTGCTGTCGAGAAGGGACTTGATCCAATGCTCATGACACAACTCACCACCTTTGTCGATACTGTTATTGACACGGGTTGATCTCATGTGGGGACCAGCTCACTCTCATAACCCAAAAAATGGCAATCCGGGGCTGTTTCAGGCCCCGATTGCCCGGAATTAGAACTTCTCGACCGGCCAGTTAAGCAGGTTTTTGGGGGGGTTTTTTCAAAAGTTCCTGTTTTGGGCTTTATACGGGATTCCGGAGTATTTACACGGAAGAAAACCGGCCTGTTTGGAG
>JAURZP010000204.1 GCA_030653335.1 Methanoregula sp.
TGCATCAATGCGAGGTTACGAGGAAAGGAGCAAAGACTATGTCGTTGATCTCTTCAGTTCGCAAACGCGATTAGCGCAATTATCCAAAGATCCGGTGAACGCGAAAAGGCTTCCAGCACTTTTTTAATATCCAATGGAAAAATTGGCACCGGAACAAAAAAAAGGTTCTGTATTGTCGTTAGGGTTTTTTTATGCAATGGGGCACAAAAAAAAATGGCGCATCGCTGTTTGGATGGGTACTGCAGAAATTGAGTAGATTACATTGATGGTGGCTGATACCCTCATATCCCAAAATAGGATGAACGCCGCCGCACCAAAAAGGGACGCCCCCGCGGCGGTTTTAATGACTGGAATGTTGAAACCGTATTGCCCCGCCGTGCCTGAAGGGAGGCCCTGAGGCGGAGAAATATCACAAAAAAAATTTAATAACCGGTCTTACCCACACCGTTTAATGAAAACCATACGTTACCCATTTGATTTAGCGAAGAGCCAAAATAATTCCTGCTGGATGCGAAAACAACTTTATTTTTAAAAAAGGGAATAAAATGAGTACCCGTATCAGGCTGCCTTGTCAGCCACCTTTTCGCCTTCAAGAATTGCAGCCTGCGCAGCTGCAAGCCGGGCGATAGGAATTCGGGGACCGGAGCAGGAGACATAGGTCAGGCCAATCTTGTGGCAGAATCTGATGGATGCGGGATGACCGCCATGCTCTCCGCAGATTCCGATTTTCATGCCAGGGCGGGTGTGCCGGCCCCATTTGACCGCAGACTCCATAAGCCGTCCCACCCCTTTGACATCAAGCACCTCAAACGGATTGTCCTGCAGGATACCGCTCTGGTTGTACATGGGAAGGAACTTGTTCTCTGCATCTTCGCGCGAGAAGGAAAATATGGCCTGTGTCAGGTCGTTTGTTCCAAACGAGAAGAACTCTGCCTGTTCAGCAAGATTGTCTGCCCGCATGCAGGCCCGGACCACTTCGAGCATGGAACCGAACATGAAGTCCAGTTTCACTTTGTAGGTTTTTTCCACGTTGGTATGGATCCAGTCCACCCATGCCCTGACCCGGATGAGTTCCTGGGCTGTGCAGACCTGAGGCACCATGATCTCCGGGTGCACCACAATACCCGCTTTCTGGCATTCAGCTGCGGCTTCGAGAATCGCCCGGATCTGCATGGTATAGATCTCCGGGAAGGTGAGACCCAGCCGGACGCCGCGATGGCCGAGCATGGGGTTGACCTCGTGCAGGGCGCGGACCTTTTTTAAGATTGCTTCCTTTTTTGCGATCGCTTCATCCACCAGCACCGGGTCGGTGAACTTCTGCACATGAGGCTGGATCTCTCGTGTCCGGTTCATAAAGGTCACCGCATCGGATAGCACCACCATGCCCCGCAGAATTTCGCGCAGGTTGTGGAGGAGTTCGAGATCTTCGACAAGCAGATGCTCTGCAGGCAGGAATTCGTGGATGGGTGGATCGAGCAGGCGGATGGTCACCGGACGGGGCGACATGACCTTAAAGATCTCCTTGAAATCCTCGCGCTGGATGGGGAGCAGCTTGTCGAGCGCTATCTGGCGATCAGCCTGTGTCTCTGCTACGATCATCTCAATCATTATCGGCAGGCGCTCGGTTCCGTTGAACATGCGTTCGGTGCGGCAGAGGCCTATACCCATGGCACCGAACTTCAGCGCTCGTTGTGCATCATCCGGCGTATCTGCGTTGGCCATCACCTTAAGTCTCGCCATCCCATCAGCCATTTCAAGCAAGACATCGAGTTCCTCAGAGAACTCAGCCTCAATCATGGCAACCTCACCGAGATAGACAGCGCCGGTAGTGCCATCAATGGTGATCAAA
>JAURZP010000215.1 GCA_030653335.1 Methanoregula sp.
GTTGATACCGGAACGGGCGGGGCTAATACGGAAAAAGAATGAAAGCTACAGTCCTGCCAAAGCCCTGAGCTGGCCGCTCTTGCCGGATGTGCACCCAAGGCAGAGGATCTCATACTGTTTGGCAATTGCCGGTTCATGACAGGCACTGGAACCTGCACTTACCGGAACTTTTTGGGGGATGAGTGATTGTGGAGAGGGCTGCCGGAATATCCGGAATGAAATCAAGTGCTTTTGTAGTAGTTACAGAAAGGAGGTGCTGGAGCAGGTCACGTAAAACGAATGCTCCAAATGTATCTCACAGTAAAGCGCCGGAAGGCTTTTCCAGAGTAAGAATATAGGAAAAATAATTCCCGGTAAATTCCTTTTCGATAAACCCTGAAGCGCTGGCCAACCTGTTGATGGTACTGCGTTGCTGGAAATGGGGGTCCCGTATCGTCTCTTCTACAAGGAGAATACCCCCTGGCCGGAGCGCATTAAAGATCTCGTGCAATGCCGCCTCCCGGTCGGGGATCTCGCCGAGCACGGTTATCAGGATGACCCGGTCGAACAGGTCACGCTCAAGCTTCCCATCCCCGATACCGGCCTTAAGAAACCGGATGTTGCTAAGGTTTGCAGCACGAGCCCGCTCCTTCACTTCCTGCAACATCCCCTCCTGAAGATCCATTGCAGTTACTATGCCGTCAGGGCTTACCCTGTGAGCGACAGGGATTGTGAGCCTGCCCGGACCGCAGCCTGCGTCGAGTACGTTCATCCCTGGACGGAGATCAAGATAACGGATCGTTTTTTCTGTGCGTGCGCTCACCTTACCGGAGAACTGAGGATCAAGCAGTCCTTTCATCCATACGGGACATGGGAGGATGTAACGGCGTGATGCAATCCGCCAGGCGAGGGCCGCGATAATGACCAGTGCAATGACGATAATGAGGATGTACAATACAGCGTTCATGGGGGTCCTCTTCAATGAGTATATGATAATAGAGATAGCCAACGTATATAATTTTTAATAAATTCCCCTTATCCTTCCGAATCCAGGGAAACGGCGACGATCCGGATGATTGCAGAAAATGAAGGGGTGGTGTTCAATGTTAACGGGGGTTTTGACGGTCTCGCGTATCCGGTGCATGGACCGGTGATGCATAATGTTTGGCAATAGCCATTACACGACGGGCTCTTAACGTGCACGTACCAGATCTTTAGGGAGAGTTAGCGTTACCGGAATTGGCCGGGGGCGAATTGAGAGGAGATAGTGGGATCGGGGGTGGATCTGGAGATCCGATCTTTTACATTGAGACGATATCAGTTGGAATGGAGGAGACCTGTGGATTATTGCCCACTGTCGTTGTAACGGAATTTTCCGCAGGGTACACGGCACTCAAACCGTGCCCCCCTGCCCGGCTCACCTGCTTCATGGATCACGATAGCTGTGATGTCAAGGATCTCCTTGGAAAGGTACAGCCCAAGACCGGTATTTTTCCCAAACCCACGTTCGAACAGCCGGGATTTGTCCTCTGACGCAATACCGATGCCATCATCCTCAATGACAATGATCTGGTCATCTCCCGACGGGTGAGTGGAGATGGTTATCGATGAGATGCCTGCACCCCCGTATTTTATGACATTATCAAACAGGTTGTAAAACACTTTCTCAAGCATCGGATCGGCATAGACCTCTAAAGAACCGGTGCAGCTGGTTAACATGACAGTCCTGAGATCCACATGGTTCTTTGCCCGGTTGATCACTGCGCCGACATGCTGCCATACCGGTGTTTCGGTCCCCAACTGCTGGTATTCCCGGGTGAATGCGATCTGTTCCCTCATCGCATCAATGGCCATCTCCTGCCGGTCAAGATATCCATTCTGGACGGGATCGGTGCACAGCTCACGACTCAGTTCAAGGTAGATGGATAACGAGAGAATTTGATTCGAGAGATCATGGCTGGTGATACTGGTCAGAAGACCGATCTTTTTATTGGCTTGCGTTATGGCAAGTTCTGCCTGTTTCCGATCGGATATGTCCCGGAACAGGCAGAGATAGCCGGCAGCACCCGTCCCGTTCTCGTCCATCGGAGTGACCAGTATGTCATAGCACATCGGTCGGCCATTCTGCAGGACCGTACTCTCGATACGACGCTCCCGGCCATCCGGGACGGGTTCTGCCTGGATGGACGCAAGCCCGGGGAATACGTCTGCTATACTCAGCCCGATGGCGTTATGCGATGAGCGACCGGTGATCTGTTCGGCCGCAGGATTGAGATCAATCACACTGTACTGCCCGTTTGTTACGATTACTCCGTCACGGGTGGTTGAAAAGACCAGCGAGTAGGCCACTGGAACTGCAGAGAAAAGCTGGTACCGTATAATCCCAACCGCAAGGATGATCCCGGCAAAGAGAAACGCCAGGGGTGTCAGGTCGTAATCCGGGAACGGGGAGAGCCCGAACACATAGGCCATATTGCAGGCAGCCGGGATGCATCCGGCGCAGACCAGAAGTATTGTCTGGCGCCGGTAGAGTTCGGTTGAGACAAAGAGCCTCCCCGCAGCGAGAACGAGCGTGACAAGGGCAAGGATATAGCAGTACGCAATGTGGATCCAGAACAGGGGGCCGTGCTCGTAGATCCAGATGACTGACCCGCTGACAGTCTCAGTGTGAAACCCGGTATAGTAAAGATAGTGATATGGATTTGTCAGCACGAGGAACCAGACCAGGGCCGGGATGATAAAAAACAAGGGAACGGTGCGCCGGGTGAGATACCGCTCGCGCCCTGTATAGCAGAGGACTATGAAGAGCCAGGCCACCGGCACGGTCGATATGGCAGGGTACATAATATTGTTGAGGAGGATAACGGTCGAAAGCTGGGTGCTCATCAGCTCCAGCGAGTACCCGAATATCCAGATCGTCTCTGCTGCCATCAGCAGGATGAAAGGCTGTGAAATCGGTTGTGCACGATTTCGCCACCCGACCCAGGTAAGGAGTGCAGAGATCGTGCCGGCAACCAGCATGAAAATAATGGCAGGAGGGTACTGGAAAATCATAACGTCATCTTCAAAGTCGTGGTATTATGTCAAAAAAACTATATCCAAAGCAGGATCCCGGGCATGTATTGTCGTATTTGGGAGGGTGTGATTTTTTGTATGGTTAAAGGGTCATTTCTCAAGGCACATAAATACACCCTATTGTAATCATTTTCCCGGGGCCAAGTATGTGTACATCCCACGGGATATGCAGTTTTTAATGATGAGAAGATGATCTTTGGGAAATTCCCCGGCATAGGCTCCCCGTCCCCGCTGAAACCCTGGGGCTGGTAGAGCCTGAACCGCGAGATATGACCCGGAATAAAAATGACTGCTTCTGATCTATCAATCGCCCGAAATTCCTTTATGTTGTGTTCTCCAGGGATTCCTTAACCCTGAATATTGTATTTTTTTTTAGTCTGTTTACTCTTTTTTTATTTCTGTTAATCGCAGCAATACTCGGGAAAAACAGGAACGATTTGGGGTATATGAATTGATAGCATGGTAGCGGGGAAGATTATCCCTCCAGGGTGATTAAAAACCGACGGGTCATGCACTCATTTATTAATTCCATCCTGCATCTTTGGTTCATTACATTAGAAACTACCAAGACGAGACGAACAGAATTATGCAGGTTACCACATCTATCAGGCGCATCATCGCATCGGTCCTCCTTACAGCAGGACTCGTTTACCCGGCGTGTGTCGCTGTCTGCCCCAAAGGTATCGGAGGCTGTACTTCTCCGGGCAGGTGCTTCCTCTTTGTCGATGCAGACAGCAATACATTATGCGATTACACAGCACGCACCGGATCACAAGCTTCGGCAGGTCCGGCCACACCGGTAAATCCGCAGACTTCGATCAAGGCCGCTGCAACACCGGCAGCAGATCCAACGAGTATACAGGGATCTTCGCTTCCGGTTTTCGCCCCGTCGGGAACACCAGTTACTGCAGAGCCGGATACTACTGCATCCGTTCTCCAGAATACCTCTTCAGGGAGTTTTCTTGATACACTTCACCTGTCTGCACCCATAGCCGAAGCAGCACTTTTTCTCATTTTTACCGGGATATTATTTGCGTTCATCCGAACGGGAATCCTTGGAATCCGGATCGAAAAGACACTTCCGGCCCTTGCACTATCGTCCCTCTTTGCTCTGGGCATCTCGCTCATAGTTACTTCCTTACTCGCTGGAGCAGCCGTTGCAGGGCTCACTTACGCTCTCTGCTACATGGGGGCCGGGACCCTGCTCGCTGCATACCTCTGGTATACCGGAGTCATGACACAAAAGATCGTTTTTTTGGCAGCGGGTATGAGCACACTCACTGGTTTTATCTTCCTTGCACCAATCATGCCGATGGAGTTGGGGGGGCTTGTCAGTGTTATGACCGGATAATCGAACCTGAATACGGGCATCATCATGATTTGCTCATTCATCGCACTCACG
Organism: Methanoregula sp.; assembly: GCA_030653335.1. Lineage (GTDB taxonomy): Archaea > Halobacteriota > Methanomicrobia > Methanomicrobiales > Methanospirillaceae > Methanoregula. The sequence continues at coordinate 4,457 of JAURZP010000215.1, forward strand.
CTCGGAGTTGGAAGAACGTTCTGCAGCGCAATATGCCCGGTGGGATCATTGCAGGAACTGGCATATACCATACCTATGACAAAGATCGTTATCCGTCGCACGGTAATCCTTGAACTGATCCGGCTCGTAATTTTCGTTGCAACAATCATTGCTGTGGTATACCTAATCGACATTATGGCATTCACCGGCTTGTATGACTTGTTCTCCCTTACAATTTCGGCAGGGCTGGTTGTAGCAGCAGGTATCGTTCTGCTGTCAGTATTTATGTACCGCCCTGTCTGCAGGATCATCTGCCCCTTTGGTGTCCTCTTCTCCCTTCTTGCAGAGTTCAGTTTATTCCGGCTGCGACGCACGGGAACCTGCATCAACTGTAAAAAATGTGAAAAAGTCTGTCCGGCCAATACTGCTGGAAAACTCGATTCGAAGGGGGAATGCTATCTCTGCGGCCGGTGTATGGATACCTGCCCGGTCCCCGGGGCTTTAGAATATAACCGGCTGGATAACTGCGGGAAATATACGTCGGAAAGCCAGTCTGATCTCTGCCAGAATATGAGCAGGAAATTTTT
>JAURZP010000219.1 GCA_030653335.1 Methanoregula sp.
AGGTCGATCGTGAAATAGATGATTTTGGAGAGGATAAAACCGGCCTTAACAGACCCTATTGGATTGAATCCGTTTTTCCCTATGACCTTTACCTGGCGGGGGTGGGGCGACAAGCCCCTATTGACGCATCCCCCACCGATACCCTCATCACCTCCGCCCCTCCAGTGAGATACATGGGAACGCTTCGTTCGGCCACACTTGCAGCGGTCTGTATCCTGGTACCCATGGTTTCAGGTGCAGTCGTGGGCTCTCTCACTATGGGTGGGATCCTTAACTGGTATGCCACGCTCAACAAACCCTGGTTCACACCACCTAATTACGTGTTTGGGCCGGTCTGGACCATCCTCTACATCCTGATGGGGATCTCCTTGTACCTTGTTGTTTCCCAAGGATGGGAGAAGAAAACTGTAAAGACCGGTGTGATTATTTTTATTCTCCAGCTGGGGTCTAACCTCTTATGGTCGGTCCTCTTCTTCGGGTTTCAGTCACCCCTCGCCGGCCTTGCGGATATCTTTCTGCTGCTTGCACTTATTGTTGCGACAATTGTGGCATTCTATCGCGTATCAAAACCGGCCGCTGTGCTGCTCGTTCCCTACCTTATCTGGGTTTGTATTGCTACGGCCCTGAATGCCGGAGTCGTGCTACTGAACTAAAAAAAGTGCCCGAAAAAACATTCCAGATGCGATCCCGGAAGAATGAATTTGTGATAATTTTACATGGGTTGCCGGGTAGATTATTGGCGGGTTGAAAAGATCATTCGGCCCAATTTAAAAAAAGCAGAATCACGGAAGATTCCCGTCCCCTGAACATCCCCTCTGCCTCTCTTCGCTCATCGCAATGAGCTGCTCGAATATTTTCTGCACGGCCACAGGATCGATCCTGGCTTCAACCGCCTGGTCAAAAACAGCGCTCAGCACTTCAGAAGTCCGGCGCTCATCATGGACCGGCATACCTGCATGGATCTTGATTCTGGCAATCTTTCCTGCAAGGTCCTGCCGGTGTGCAATGAGCCGGATGATCTCTTTGTCAGTCTTTGTGATCTCTGCCCGTACGGTTTCGAGCGACATATGATATACATATCTTTAGTGTTCACATAAACGTGTTTATACTCTCCCTGACACCAAAGCAGATATCAGAAGAACGCCCTATCTGATCCGGTGATTTCATGCTCGAACGAATAACGCGGCGGGAAGAGTCGGATCTTTTTATTGCGTGGATGGCGATATCCATCTCGTTTGCGATCATCAAGATCGCACCCTACGGAATAACAGGGCCCGTCAGATCGATCGATCCCGTTGCTGCACTGATCGCTTTTGGTATTGCCCTTCTCACAGTGGGTATCGGATTTATCCTGCATGAGATGGCGCACAAGTTTACCGCGATAAAATTCGGGTACTGGGCAGAATTCCGCAAAGACAACATCATGCTCCTCTTTGCTGTGCTCCTTGCAGCCCTTGTCGGTTTTGTCTTTGCAGCCCCAGGAGCAACCGTCATCTACAGCAATTCAGGGAGCGGGCAGAGCTTGACCCGTAAGGAAAACGGTATCATCTCGGCATCAGGACCGGTTGTCAACCTCCTGCTCTGCATCCCGTTCGCTGCGCTGGTGCTCATTGGCGTTTCTCTTCTGGATGCTTCTGGTATCCTGCTCACCCAGATCGGTATCTTTGGCATCCAGATCAATGCCATGATTGCAGCATTCAATATGATCCCGATCAGTATCCTTGACGGCAAAAAAGTGATGGCATGGAATATTCCGGTTTTTGCCCTGCTGATCATTGCATCTTTCGGGACGCTTGTGGCATCGTTCTATCTTCTCTGATCCCATTTTTTTTCAATTCTTAACATGCGAATTGCAAAAGCAGAAATCAATTTTTCGTTTGATGAATTTTAAGGCACTTTCAATCTGTACTCGTGTTCTATTAATGGGTTGACCCCCACAATGGGATACCTGATCACATGAGGTGATCTGGCCACTTTGGATACATCAGACCAGAACCCGCCTTCATCCGCCCGGTGAATTAGAATCAGATAAAACATAATTTCTTTCAACAAATTGTGAAATTCTTCTAAAACCTGTGGATGGATTGTTCACCCTTTCATCCCGTCTTTAACTTTTTAATAACCTCAACAACCTTCTGCCCTTTAAAAAACGCATCTTTAAGCGCAGTCGGGTGATTTTTGATTCCCTTGAACTCATCCATATTATTTGCTATGATATTGTCATAGTATTCAAACCCGGTGCCGTTGAAAATCGCAGTGATCGCAGGAAACGCCCCGTCAAAGACATGATCCAAGTTCTGGCCGGCAGTGGAGATGAAGAGCCCTTTGTGGTTTTTGATATGTCCATCGGGAAAAAAAAGCGTTTTTAAAATAAATTTCCGTGCCCAGAGATACTGGCCCCGGTCGATTAACCCTTTGAGTTCTGCTGTGATCCCCATCGTGTAAATGGGAGAAGCGACAGCGATACAATCGGATACAAGTATTTTATCAAAGAGGAGGACTGCATCATCCATCACAACGCATTCACCGGTTTTATGGCAGGCATTGCATCCCCGGCAGGGTGCGTAATTCAGGTCCTTGAGCACGACTTTCTCAACCGTTGCTCCGGCTGCCTGAGCCCCTTCTAAAAAACTGTCGAGCAGGGTTTCTGTATTCCCGTGCCTGTGCGGGCTACCGGATATGCCAAGGACAGTTACGGTCATGGTATTCACGCAGCGAGCCGTTTTCTGATCTCGGCAAGCACGGTTTTTCCGAGTTTCTCTGCATCGGCTCTGGCGGTGGGGTTCAGGTCGATTGCCCCTTTCTCATCCACGTTGTTGATCATCAGGTAACTGATGTCCGCATCCCTGATATCAATGACATGGTAGAAACATTTCACAGATGGGATGGCAGCGTCAAAGACGTGGTCCCAGTTCTGCCCGGCAGAAGCGAGGAACACACCGAGCCTCTTTCCCTTGCGATCCGTGGGAACAACAGGGAGTTTGAGCACATATTTGCGTGAGCGGAAGACCTGCGCCCGGTCGATCAACGCCTTTGCCTGCGAAGCGATACCCATACAATATATCGGCGAAGAGAGCAGGATAACATCCGCGTCGATTATCCTGTCATGGTAAATGTCCATACCATCGCGCTGTACGCATTTATTGAGCTTTTCGCACGCATTGCACCCCTTGCAGGGATTGATGTTGGCGTCTGTTAAGGCAATCTTCTCGATCATCACTTCGGGGTCAGCCATCCCGCCCAGCACCCAGTCCATAAGCGTCTCGGAGTTGCCATGCCTGCGGGGACTTCCGGCAAAAGCGAGGACTTTGATCGGCATAACCGTATCTTTGTCATGCGTCATAAAAAAGGATTGGATGGATCCAAAAAAAGGAGCCACCCTCCCCTGCCCATCAGGAAGGGGTGTCTTCTCTCCCGTTTCTGTGGTGACCTGCCGAGAATAATTCCTACAGGAACTGTAACAACAACAGATACCTGTGCACGTGCAACACCGGCCCACAATCGTTTTAAAAAAGGAATCTTTCTGCATCACACTTTCTTAAAGCAGAGGTACCAGTCCTTGCACTCGTAGCCTTCGCCCGGGCGCTTCTCCATCTCTGCGGTTGTCTTTGGCGGGGGCACAACCACTTTCTCGCCCGGCTGCCAGTTCGCCGGTGTTGAAACTTTGAATTTGTCTGTTGTCTGGAGTGCCTTGACGAGCCGGATAATCTCTGGCATGAACCGCCCGTTCTGGAGCGGGTAATAGATCATCGCCCGCATGATGCCTTTGTCATCGATGAAAAAGACACAGCGGACAGCAGCAGTCGAAGACTGCCCCGGGTGGATCATGCCGTACTTCTTTGCCACTTTCATTGTGAGGTCAGCGATGATGGGAAACGGAATAGCAACTCCCATCTTTTCCTTTATTGCGTGCACCCATGCGAGATGTGCTGATATGCTGTCAATAGAGAGGCCGATCAGCTGGACATTGAGTGCCTTTAGTTCGTCATAAATTTCAGTAAAAGCCAAAAACTCTGTGGTGCAAACCGGTGTGAAATCCGCCGGGTGTGAAAAGAGCACCACCCATTTCCCTTTGTGGGCGGAGAGCTTTATGGGCCCCTGGGTTGTCTCTGCTTCAAAGTCCGGCGCTGGTTCCCCGATTACAGGAAACGTGATACTGTTATCATCATCCATAATGCTTCACCGCAGAGATTGGTTACGGCATGACCTCATCGAGCTGAGTCTTGCCGTAGACATACGCTGGCATACCCGAGAGCAGGAAAGTGACGCGAAGCGCCTCTTCAACTTCTGCCTTGGTTACTCCGAGGTTCTTTGCACCGGCCAGCTGGGCACGGACTGCGTGCTGGTCCCGGAGGGCAGCGGCAATTGCAATTGCGATCAGTTTTTTTGTCTTTCTCGAGAGCTTGCCGTCGTCCCAGATGTGCTGCTCGAATCTCATTACGAGTTTGAACATCTCGGGCTCTTTTGTGGTCAGCTCCTTGAAAAACTTCGGCACTTTTCCGATCTTCTTCTCAAGGGCCTTGAGTTCCTTTTCCGGTCCTTTCATTGCCACCGGCTTTTTTACCGGAGCCTTCTTAGCTGCTGCTTTTTTTACAACCATAGTTACTCACTCTCCAGTTGCATGGGTTCGCCGCAGCAGACCAGTTCGCCGCCGCCGCTCTCTTTTACCACAACAACATTGCCGCAGATCTCGCACCTGAAGACCTGCCCTTCTTTTGAAACGTTTACCATCCAGAGATCCTCCATGTTCGCCAGATAAACCGGGAGCAGGAATCCCACATTTTTTTATTTGCAGGAACCCCCGGAATTCACACTGCTGTACTTGGTACCCAAAAAATAAAAATGAAATTACATGTTGCTTTTTCCGCGTTTTGGCGGGTTCTTTGCATCTGCCGGTGTCTTTACGTCCGGGCGGATGTGCGTCATCGGTAAGCACTGGTACTCTTCGCAGGCGCAGGCAGGACATTTCCTGAGATCCTGTTCGCTCTTGTCGAGCGTGAGTTCCTTTCCGCAATCAATACACACATATTTACCTGCACCGACTTTCTGTCCTGCGTTGTACGTCTTTTGTTCGGTCAAACTACTCACCAAAACTCTCATGCACGCCAAAGGTATATATGGGTTTTGTTAGTATGATCGCCCCACGTACCTCTAATCGTAATATGGCTGGGGCATATACTGATGCGAAAGCTATATCCTCGTTTTTCACATTTAATGTTCTATGGGAAAAAAGGTGATTGGCCTTCTTGGGAGTCCTCTGTCAGAGGGCAATACGGCAAAACTACTTGATAGCGCGCTCAAAGGGGCAGAGGATGCCGGCTGCACGGTTGAAAAGATTGAAGTTGCCAGCCTTGATTTCCAGAGCTGCATGGAGATGCTTTTTTGTAAAGACCATGACACCTGCATCATGGATGACGACATGCAGCAGCTCTACCCAAAATTCAAAGATATGGATGCGCTCATCATCTCCACACCAATCATGACGATGGGAATTCCCGGCAAACTCAAATCGATGATGGACCGCTTCCAGGTTTTTTTTATGGCCAAGTACATAAGGAAAAAGCCATTCATCTCAAAGGAGCTGAGAGCAAAACGAAAGGGGTTGTTCATCAGCATCTCGGGTATGAAGATCCCAGAAGTTTTTGTGGGCGCAAAGCTGACAGTCAAGGCATTTTTAAACATCATCGACTGCCAGTACACCGATGAGCTGCTGATTAACGATATGGACACGGTCCGTGATGTCATGGCACACCCGGCACTGCTCGAGGCGGCCTACCAGAAGGGGTATGCGCTCGGAAAATCGCTCACCGCGTAATTTCCCAGAATAAACCGTTTTTCACAATCACAAAATCCCCTTTTTTTAAAAACTTACCGGTTAAATTTACTCTTCGCCCCACTAGAGCAGTCCACGCTCCTTCATGCTCAGGTAGCCGCTCTTTGTCACAATGATATGATCGATCAGCTGGATGCCGAGCAGCAGTCCCGCCTCCCGGAGCTGTGTTGTGATCGCAATATCCTGCGGGCTGGGTTCGAGCGAACCCGACGGATGGTTATGCACGCAGATAACGGATGCAGCCCGGTCAGTGATGGCATCCGCATAGACTTCTCTGGGATGGACAAGGCTGTGGTTGAGGAGCCCTACGGTGATTACCCTGCTGTCAAGCACCTCTCCTGCGCCATTGAGGGTGATACAGATGAAATGCTCCTGCCGTTTACCCCGCATTTCTACAATAATGGGGAGCGGGAGAATGTCCTGCGGTTTTGTCACTTTGAAACAGCCATCAGCGGGAGCGCAATAGCGCCTTCCTATCTCAAAGCACGCCATGATCTGGGCCGCCTTTGACGGGCCGATCCCCATAATGGAGATGAGTTCATCGTACCGGATCGTGCCCTGACGATCCTTTTTAAGCCCGCAGATCTCTTTTGCAATCTCACGGACATCTTTGTTCCTTGTGCCCCGCCCAAGGATCGATTCGAACAGTTCCTGATCGGTAAGTGAAGTCACTCCTTTTTTGGCAATCTTCTCGCGTGGCCTGTCCTGCTTAAGGACGTCTTTCATCTTCTTCATTTCAAAAAACCCGTAATGCAGGAAATGGCAGAGTGCGGTGATCCTGTGATGTGTCAGGGGTTCTTTTTTTTTTAAAAGGAAAAACCTTTCTTATTTGTCGCCATGAACGGTCTTTGATTTGCCCCATGAAGAATCTTTAAGACCGATTCCCGCAGTACCCTATGCTCATGGCAACCATTGAGAATGCAAAAGAGGCATTTGCCGGTGAGTCACAGGCAAACCGTAAGTACCAGGCCTTTTCTGAAAAGGCCGCAGATGAGGGCTTTAAAAATATTGCAACCCTTTACAAGGCAGCTTCTGAAGCAGAAGCAATTCATGCAAAAAAGCTCTTGAAAGTGCTCTCTGCAATCGAACCGACAGCAAAAAACCTTGTGGCGAGCATTGATGGTGAGACGCATGAGTTCACCCACATGTACCCTGAATTTGTAAAGGCGGCAGAAGCCGAATGGAGAAGCGATGCGCTGCTTGCGTTTACCCATGCAATGAAAGCCGAGCAGGTGCATGCAAACCTGTACAAGAAGGCACTCGATGCAGTAAAGGCGGGACACGACATTGGACGGGAAAAGATCTTACTCTGCCCGGTATGCGGGAACATCGAGATCGGCAAAGCGCCCGACAAGTGTCCGATCTGCGGTGTTTTTGGAAAACAGTTCCGGGAAATCACTCTATAATATTTTCCTCATCCTTACTGTTTTCATCCCCCCTCTCTTTTTTCCCCGTTTTTCTGCGCCTGTGAAGCCACACAACAACAACGATCAGGGCGATCAGGGTGGCCCAGGATGCAGAGTATATGATGATTATCGGGTTTGCAAATACGTTCTTTGGAATAAATGACTGGGACTGGATCGGTGTTGTGATGCTCTCAAACCGTACGGCAACCCTCGACGGGAACCGGTCTTTCCCGTCAAAGTACCGGATGGTAACTGTGGCATTCCCGGATGGAACAACTCCTTCTGATGGTGCGTTGTTGGTATTTGGAAATGCAATTGTCCGGGCAATCCTGCCGTATTCATCGGCAATCTCGATATACCAGGCATCCGGATTCGCTTTTGCATAGAGATCCCTGGCGCTTACAACAAGTTTTGAACCCGCTGGCAGCGTAACGGACCAGATGCCGTTCTCGGTTTTATCAGAGAATGAAAGGACCCGTTCAACTGATTCGCCCTCCCCCAACTTCAGAGCCCCCGATGCAGGGTAGCAGTTCGCAGCCGCGACTTCAGTTTTTCCCGTGAAAGGGGGCGCTGCCAGTTCCTGCGAGCAGCGGAACCGGTCGTCCATCACCTGTCCATAGGTAAGCGCCCGTGGGTAAATCCTCACCTCATCGAGCCCGCCCTTTAAGTAATCCGAGCATCCCGCATACGTACCATCCCCGGTTCCTGCATCTGCACCGAGTATCACGTAATTGGGGTACTGGTAATGGATCAACCCCGATGCATTCTGCTGGTTTCTCAGCACACCATCGAGATAAATCTTTGAGTTCTGACCATCATAGGTTCCTGTGACCTGATGCCACTGGTTCAAAGAGATACCCTCGTGCTGCACCCGAATTTCCAGGTCCCCATAGCCTTTTAGATTTACAGTCCACCAAAGATCCCCCCCTTCACCAATGCCAAGCCGGTAACCCCCTTCGTTATAGGATGAGATCAATGTCTGCGGGCGAAAAGAGTCGGTATAAAACCATGTAGAAACGGTGATTGCCTTGTCCGGGTGGTTGCGGGAAGTATACGGAATTGCCACATAGCTGCTAACCCCGTTAAACAATATTGCACCCCCGCACCCGCCGTTGTTTATCCGCGATGCGTTATGAAGCGTCCCGCCATTCCCATTCCCTGAAACATCAAGAACATATGTGCCGCTGCCCTCATTGAAACTGAGGTACAGCAAAGAATCTGTTGAGGGGTCCATCTGCCCAGTTAAAGCTGATGCAGATCCTGCCATCAGCAGAAGGAACAAACAAAAAAGTGCCGGTAATCCAAATCCCTTTCTACTCCACATAATGCTCATGGTATGCTATCAGAGGTTTATGGGGCTCATGGAAAAAGAATATTGCTATCGGAATGTAAAAGACGGGCTTTTTCATGTCCATAAATTTATATGAAGCCAGCACGTTTCTAAAAAAATAATGACCAAAGTCACTGTCTACTCCACTCAAAACTGCCCATATTGCCGGATGGCAAAGGCCTTTTTAGAAAAGCACAATGTCCAGTACGAGAGCCACGATGTCGGTAATGATACTGTTGCTGCACAGAAGATGATCGAACTTTCCGGTCAGCGCGGGGTGCCGGTTATCCTGATTGATGATGAGGTGATTGTCGGCTTTGATTCAGAGCGCCTTAATGAACTCTTCGGAGACCCCATGAGAGGTGAGAATTATGATGTGGTGATTGTCGGGGCCGGCCCTGCCGGACTCACTGCGGGGGTCTACTGTGCGAGAAAGATGCTCAATACGATCATCATCAGCGAAAATATCGGGGGACAGGCGCTGGAATCGTGGGCGATCGAGAACTACATGGGCTACCGGATGATCTCCGGTGAAGACTTAATGAAAAAGTTTGAAGAGCAGGTCAGGACTCTCAATATCCGGCTCGAAATCGATAAAGTGACTTCAATTACAAAGGATGATGGACTTTTTAACCTCAGCACAGTTTCCGGAAACACATTAAAGGCAAAGGCAGTCATCCTCACGCAGGGTAACCGGCCGAGAAAATTAGGTGTGGCAAACGAAGAGCAGTATCTTGGGCGCGGGCTCTCGATCTGCTCTACCTGCGACGGTCCGCTCTATAAAGGAAAGCAGGTTGCTGTGGTAGGCGGGGGCAACTCTGCGCTACAGACGGCAGTCGAGATGAGCGATATTGCTAAGTCCGTCGGCCTGATTGTGCGCAGCACGATACGGGCTGATCCTGTGTACATTGAAAAGCTCAAAGAAAAAAAGAACATCACTGTGTACACGGGCTCTCATGTCTCTGCCCTGCAAGGCGATAAGTTCCTCTCGGGCATAACAATCAAGGATGAGCAGGGAAAAGAGCAGACGATAAGTCTTGACGGGGTTTTTATTGAGATCGGCTGGCTGCCCAACACCGATATGGTGGAAAATCTCGTGCAGCTCAACGAGAAAAAAGAGATCATCGTAGACATCAATGGTCACACCAGCATCCCCGGCATATATGCTGCAGGAGATGTGACTTCGGTGAAGAGCAAACAGATCGTCATTGCATCAGGCGACGGGGCAAAGGCGGCGCTCGAAGCGTTTGAGTATATCCTGAAATCACCGTTTGCGTAAATTTTTTTTTGGAACGTTTGGCCCCGTCCTGATCCTTCAGGTTTCCGGACGATTACATTGCCATTGGAGTGCCCTTCAACCGGTCCTTCTCCTTATACCCTTCGAGCAGCACCGTTGAAATGTTCTTGACTGGCTTATCGGTATGCCCTGCGATGTGGAACTCGCAGAACGGGCAGGAGGTAATCACGATTTCTGCCCCCGTCTTTTTGATCTCTTCGCCCCTGCGGTTGCCAAGCGCCGCTGCCTCCTCCGGGTTTCCCGAGCGGACTCCTCCACCCGAACCGCAGCAGATCGATGGCATCTCAACGATATCGACGACATGCCGGATCAGGTTCCGGGGCAGATCCTTAATTCCCTGTCCTCGCATGAGATGACAGGGATCGTGATAGGTTGCTTTGATGGGCAGGCGTGAAGGAGGCTCGATTCCGTACTTTGTTAAGACTTCTGAGATATCCATGATCTTAAACGATGTTTTGTAATCGTTTTTGAGCGTTGAACCACACCCTGCGCACATGGTCATGACTGTATCTAAACCCCGGAACCGGAACGCATCCATATTTCGTTTTTTCAGCGTATCGAGAAATGCCAGTTGTCCTGTCCGTATGAGCGGAGAACCGCAGCAGACCTGTTCCCGTGGGATGATGACCTTGATACCATTTCTTTTGAGCACCTCGATTGCATCCAGTGCGGTTCCTGGCAGGCGCACGCTGTACATGCAGCCGACAAAGAACCCGATGGTTGCCCGTACCGGGCCCGACGGCTCGATCACGTCAGTATCACGGAGCTCTGCAAACGTTGGTCCCGTCCGGGCAACCGATCGCCCGGTATCCCTGACAAGAACCGCGACTTCCTGGTGTCTGGGCAGAGTAAAGCCCCGCTGGTTGGCCTGCGCCCGGAGTTTCTCGATCGCCTTTGATGGGATCTCGATCTCTTTTGGGCAGACTTTCCAGCAGGCCTGGCATGTGGTGCAGTTGAACAACCCGTCCCTGATTGCATCTGTGATCCGGTCCCCGCTGTCACGCGGGTCAAGGGCAAGACGCATCTGTTGCCGCATTGCGGTTGGGCCGAGAAACTTTGTCACGTCAACCGCAGGACAGACCGAGACGCAGGCGAGACATTCGATGCAGTCCTTTAAAGGCTTTATTGCATCGATCTCGGATTTCCCCGGGAGCTTTATCCTTGCATGTTCAACCGGCTGGAGGAATGCGATCGCCTCTAACGTGGGCAGTAGATCGACTGTGAGATCCTTTTTCACCGGCAGGTTGATGGGCTCAATGGTGATTGCGTCTTTTGCCTCTTCCATGCAGGCGAGTACTGGTTCCCCGTTGACGCGGACCGCACAGCTCCCGCACTGGCCTGAGGCGCAGGAATATCGGAATGAGAGGGATGGATCGAGCGTATCATGAATCACGTGGAGCACATTCAGGACGCGGGCACCGTCATTGACTTTCACGGTGTAACTCTCAAAATGTGCAGCCTCATCCTTATCCGGGTTGAACCTTTTGATCCGGACGGTCAGTTCCTTCATGCGCCCGCGTCCTTTCGTTCGACACCTTTGCGGGACTGTGAAATATACGTATGACCAAACGGTGAGTGTTGGGCATCGTACGGTTGTTGCACATCCCTGCGCACATGGGCGCCCCGTGACTCCTCGCGGATGAGTGCGCTGCGGCAGATCAGGGATGCGGTCAGGTACATATTCTGGAGTATGCAGCACTCCGCAAGGTTCTGAGGAGAACCTGCCTTTATCTTTATCGAGGAGAGATGAGCGATGGTCTTTAAGGTATTCTGCAGATCGGCAGCAGTGCGGAATATGCCGGCCCCCTTCCACATCGCCTTCTGGAGCTGCACCCGCACTTTGGCCGGGTTCTCTTCCCCCTCAAGGAACGCTTCAAGCCGGTCCTGTTGCCACTCCACCTGCATCAGGTCAATGGTCTTCTCACGTTTTCTCGTCTTGCCTGCGGTCTCTCCGGCACGGCGCCCAAATACCTGAGTCTCAGCAAGCGCATTGCCGCCAAGCCGGTTTGCCCCATGTACACCTCCTGAAACCTCTCCGCAGGCAAAGAGCCCGGGCAGTGTGGTCCGGCAATCCGGTGTGATCCGTAACCCCCCCATTATGTGGTGCGCGGTGGGGGCAACTTCCATGGGCTGGACTCTTATGTCCACTCCGAATTTGAGGAACTGTTCGAGCATCACGGGCAGGCGGCTCTCGATCTGCTCTTTAGGTAGATGGGTGACATCGAGAAAAACACCGCCGTTTTTCGTTCCACGGCCGCTCATGACCTCGGTGGCAATCGCCCGTGCAACTACATCCCGGGTGGAGAGTTCCATGCGCTCTGGATCGTACTGCTTCATGAACCGTTCACCGATGCTGTTTATGAGTAATCCGCCTTCGCCGCGGACTGCTTCCGTCACGAGCCTCCCGCGGGCATCGTACGGGAAGACTGCGCCGGTCGGGTGGAACTGGACCATTTCCATATCGATCAGTTCAGCACCCGCCCGGTACCCGATCGCATACCCGTCACCAGTGCCGCTCGATGAATTGGTGGAGATGTCATAGACTTTTGTCCCGCCTCCGGTGGCAAGGATGGTGCTGTCGGCTTTCAGCAGGACAAACCTTCCTTTCTCATCCAGTGCCATTGCTCCGCACACAGTCTCACCGTCCAACAGCAGGTCAATCACCGTATATTCCTGCATCAGCGAAACCTTCGTTCCGTCAAGCCGCTCGACAAGAGTGGTCATCATCTCATGTCCGGTCCGGTCACCCGCATAACAGGTGCGCGGGAACCGCTGGCCCCCAAATGGGCGCTGCGCGATCTCATCAGTATCGGTGACATCGAAGACCGCGCCCCATTTCACGAGATCTCCCATTCGTAAAGGGGCCTCTTTTGTAAGAATCTGAACGAGTTCGGGATCATTGAGATATGCCCCGCCCTTGAGAGTATCTTCCATGTGGACCCCGCAGGAATCCGTTTCCCGCATGACCGCATTGTACCCGCCTTCTGCCATCGTGGTGCACCCGCCTTTTCCCACAATGGTCTTTGACACCAGCACTGTATCGCCGTGCTGCGAAGCTTCTATGGCCGCCCGAACGCCTGCTCCGCCGCTCCCGATCACCAGCACATGGCAGTCCACCACGTCATCTGCAAGCATCTTATTATTCTGTGCGTCGTATAGTTACATAAATAGCATAGCAATAGCGTGAGATAAAAATGAGAATTTTAATGAAATTTGGCGGGACATCCGTTGCCGATGCCCAGTGCATCAAACGCGTCGTGGACATCCTCGAACAGCATCATAAAGCCGGCGATGAACTGGCAGTTGTCGTATCTGCACAGCGCGGGGTGACTGACCAGCTCATTGAAACCGCCACAAAACTGCCTGTTGCAAAGGACGATACTGCAATCGCTCCGCTGATCCGTGCACTCAGCACCCGGCACATGAACACGCTTGAAGGTGCAGCACCGGAACATATCGCCGAAGTGGGGGCAGATATCGAGGATCAGCTGATCAAGCTCCAGAATATTCTCTTTGCCATCTATAACCTGAAGGAACTTACTCCCCGTTCAAGGGATTACATCATATCCTTTGGTGAGCGACTGCTCACACCCATTCTTGCCGCTGCAATCCGCGAGCGCGGCATCCCCTCAACGGTCATGGACGGATGCGAAGCGGGAATCCTCACAACACCCCAGCACGGGGAATCCACCGCGCTGCAGGAGAGCGACGACCGGATAAAAGCAAAGATCGGGCCGATACTCGCAAAGCAGATCCCGGTGATCATGGGGTTCATGGGCTGTACCCATGATGGGATTCTCACCACGCTTGGGCGGAGCGGTTCAGACTATTCTGCATCCATCCTTGGTGCAGGAATCGATGCAGATGAGATCTGGATCTGGACCGATGTGGACGGTATCATGACCTGCGATCCCCGTGTGATCAATGATGCCCGGGTGATGCATTCCCTCTCGTACCTTGAGGTGATGGAGCTCTCCTACTTCGGTGCGAAAGTGATGCACCCGCGTTCGATCGAACCAGCGATGCGCAAGAATATTCTTGTCCGTGTAAAAAACACGTTCAACCCCTCGCATCCAGGCACCGTGATCGTAAGAAACGGCCAGCGGGACAACCGCGTAGTCAAGGCGCTCACCTATATCGACAAAGTTGCCGCCATCAACATCAACGGGGCCCAGATGATCGGGCGGCCGGGTGTGGCAAAGGCGATCTTTTCCATATTAGCGGATCACGAAGTGAACGTGATGATGATCTCGCAGGGTTCATCGGAAGCAAACATCTCATTGATTGTAGATGAGCCCCATCTTTCAGCAGCAGTCAATGCTCTCGCCGTTCTGGTGAAGCAGGGGATAGTGCGCGAAGTTTCCCATAACCACGATGTCTGTGCTGTGGCAGTTGTCGGTGCCGGTATGGCAGGAGCGCCAGGCACCGGTGGCAGGATATTTACATCTCTAGGAGCTGCGGGAGTGAATGTGATGATGATCTCGCAGGGTTCATCGGAAGCAAATATCTCGTTTGTCGTGAGCCAGAACGATGGTCCGCGTGCGGTGCGGGTGCTCCACGATGAATTCCAGTTGTCGGAGGAATCGGATGAGTAATAATGCCTACAAGGATGCGGGAGTAGACATCGATCTGGAAGCAACTGCTATCAGGTCCCTTATCAGCAACCTCACCTACCGGAGAAAAGGCGCCTGCACCATGATGGGCGGCGTGGGACATTTTGCCGGCCTGATCGATTTCGGTGAACATGCACTTGCCCTGACTACAGATGGCGTTGGCACAAAGATGCTGGTTGCAGACCGGATGGAAGACTGGAG